>JAKAPL010000008.1 GCA_021807105.1 Myxococcales bacterium
GTGGTACAGGTACTGTTCTCGCAGGTCTGGCCCGCCGAGCATACCTGTCCGCCGCCTGGCACGCAGCCGCCGCAGTTGGCGTTGTTGCTCGTGGTGTCGACGCATGTCCCGCCGCAGTTCTTGAGGGTCGCCTGGCAGGTGAGGCCGCAGGTCGATCCCGAGCAGACGTTCCCCTGCTCACACGTGTGGTTGCAGCTTCCGCAGTTGTGGTTGTCGGTCGTCAGGTCCGTGCAGAAGGTGTTCGGGGCGGTTCCGCAGAGGCTCTGCCCGGAAGGGCAGGCGCATCCCCCCGTCACGCAGCTCTGTCCGCTGGGGCAGACGACGCCCCCGTCGCCCGCGCAGCCGCCGCAGTTGTTCGGATCGATCGCGGTGTTCGTGCACTCCGTCCCGCAATTGGTAAGACCGAACGCACACTCGTACGCGCAGGCGCCGGAGCCGTTGCAGGTCTGGCCGTTGGTGCAGGAATGGTTGCAGTCGCCGCAGTTGGCGTTGTCGGTCTTCTCGTTCACGCAGCCGCCGTTGCAGGGGGAGAAGCCGGAGGCGCAGACGGTGTTGCAGTGGCCGCTGCCGTCGCAGGTCTGACCGGCCGGGCAGGGGCTGTTGCAGGCACCGCAGTTGGCGTTGTCGGTCTTCTCGTTCACGCAGCCGCCGTTGCAGGGGGAGAAGCCGGAAGCACACAACGTGGTACAGGTACTGTTCTCGCAGGTCTGGCCCGCCGAGCATACCTGTCCGCCGCCTGGCACGCAGCCGCCGCAGTTGGCGTTGTTGCTCGTGGTGTCGACGCATGTCCCGCCGCAGTTCTTGAGGGCCCCCTGGCAGGTGAGGCCGCAGGTCGATCCCGAGCAGACGTTCCCCTGATCACACGTGTGGTGGCAGCTTCCGCAGTTGTGGTTGTCGGTCGTCAGGTCCGTGCAGAAGGTGTTCGGGGCGGTTCCGCAGAGGCTCTGCCCCGTGGGGCAGCCGCAGTTGCCGCCCGCGCAGCTCTGGCCGGCGGGGCAGACGGTGCCGCAGGCGCCGCAGTTCTTGTCGTCGGTCAGCTCGTTGGTGCAGAAGGTGTTCGGGGCGGTTCCGCAGAGCCTCTGCCCGGAGGGGCAGGAGCAGGTGCCGTTCGTACAGCTCTGGCCGGCGGGGCAGGTCTTGTTGCACTGCCCGCAGTTGTTGTCGTCGGTCAGCTCGTTGGTACAGAAGGTATTCGGGGCGGTGCCGCAGAGGCTCTGCCCGGAGGGGCAGGCGCATCCCCCCGTCACGCAGCTCTGTCCGCTGGGGCAGACGACGCCCCCGTCGCCCGCGCAGCCGCCGCAGTTCTTCGGGTCGCTCGCCGTGATCGTGCACGAGCCACCGCAATTCGTCTCTCCGCCGGGGCACGACGTCGTGCAGCGACCCGACGCGCACGCGAGGCCCGGAGCGCACGCCGTGCCGTCCTGGCCCGCGCAGCCGCCGCAGTTCTTCGGGTCGCTCAGGACGTTCGTGCAGATCCCCGCGCAGAGGGTCTCCCCCGCGAGACACTGCGCGGCGCAGCCTCCGTCCGCGCAGCCCTGGCCCGATTGGCAGGGGTTGCCGCAGGAGCCGCAGTTGTTCACGTCGGCGAGGAGGTTCGCGCAGTACGGCACGCCCCCGTCCGCGCCGCAGACGGAGTAGCCGACCGCGCAGGTCTCGCCGCAGACGCCCGCCGAGCAGAGCTGGCCGGGAGGGCAAGGGGTGTCGCAGGCGCCGCAGTTGTTCGGATCGGTCTTGATGTCCGTGCACTCCCTGTTGCAGACCTGCTCGCCCACGAGGCACGAGGCGAGGCACTTGCCGGCGGCGCAGACCGTCCCGGGCGCGCAGGCTGCGCCGCAGGTGCCGCAGTTGAACGAGTCCATCTTGAGGTTCGTGCAGAAGGCTTCGTTGCCGGTCCCGCACTCGTCGGCCTTCGCGCCGCCGCAGCCGCACTTCCCCGCAGCGCAGCCGAGCCCTGGCGGGCAGGCATCCCCGCAGGCCCCGCAGTTGTTCACGTCCGAAGAGAGCTGCGTGCAGGCGCCGCCGCACAGGGTCCCGCCCGCCGCGACGCAGGCGTCGACGGTGCTCGTGGAGATGCACTTGCCGGACAGGCAGACCTGGCCGCTCGCGCAGTCGGCGGTGGACGAACACGCGCCGGGGACGGCGGGGAGCTGGACGCACGCGGCGGCGAGAGCCAGCCCGGCGAGACCGGCGCGGAGGAGATTCGTTCGATTCATGGTGGTCGAGGGTTAGAAGGTGAAGCTGACGGTCCCCACCGCGAGGGCGACCAGCGCGGCGACGCCGACCCAGATGCCGGCGTTCATCTCGGTGCTCGCCGTGGACCGCATGCCCTCGCGGTTGGGGGTGTTGCCTTTACTGGCCGCGTAGCTCCCGTAGGTCCCGTTGCCGGCGACGACCAGCGCCCCACCTGCGACGGCGAGCACGCCTCCAGCGCCGAGGGCGTACCAGTGCCAGCCCGACCCCGAGGACGACGCCGTGGAGGACTTGCGGTTCTCCGAGACGGGCGACTTCGGCGCGGGCGTCTCGGCCACGAGCGGAGCCTGGGCGGCCGGCGGGGGCGGGGTGAGCAACGGCGCCGGGGCAGGCGCGGGCGGCGTAAGCGGCGCCGGCGCCAGGGGCACGAGCGCGAGCGGCTCGGCAGCGAGCGGGGCGAGGGCGAGGGCGCCGGGCCTTGCCGGCACGAACTCGAAGGAGGCGACCGCCGATCCGCCCCGGACGTCGACGGTTACGGTGTGGCTGCCGCCGCCCACGTGGACCGGCCGCTCGACGCGCCCACCGGCCGCGGTCGGGTGGTGGCCGACAAACCGGGCCACCGCTTCCCCTCGCAGGGTGATGTCGAACAACTCGGCGCCGTCGATGAGGATCCGGACGGCGACGTGCGCGTTTCCGCCCTCGGCCACTTGCGCCCGCAGCCCGACCTTCACCTTGCCGGGACCGTGGACGATCGCCTCGAGCGGGCGGCCGATACCCACGGGATGATAGAGGACGCCGGGCTCGCCCGTGATCTTGAAGATCCGCCTGCTGCCCCGAATCGTCAACTCTCTCGCGCCCGCGATCGGGGCAGCGATCACCGAGGCGACGAGGAGCCCTGTGAGCGACCGGACGATGGGGCGATGCTAGGACAAGTCGAAGCGCAATTGCAAGGACCAACGAGCTGGCGAATGAATCCCCGGACCGGGCGCGACTCCTTTTAGAAGATTGTCCCGCCGGCGGGAACCCACGGCCGCGGGCCGCGCTATTGAGCCCGTCTTATTCACGGTCCGGCTGCTGCGGCGTCCGATCCCGCGCCTCCCGAAGGGGGGCTTGCCACCCTCCAAACGACTTCGTGGGGAGGTGCTTTGCGCGACGCCTCGTCGGTCGTCGCTCTCGCTTGCCCTTCTCGGCTGCGGTCTAGAAACGCCTCGCTACGCCGTACCGTGAATAAGACGGGTTGAGATTCCGCCCCGGCTTGACTAAACGTCTGTCGCGATGTTCACGGGCCTCGTCCAGGACGTTGGGGTCGTGCGGGAGGCGCGCGGCGCCACGCCCCGGCGGCTCTCGATCGAGACGGCGCTGCCCGCCGCGGACTTCGCCCTCGGCGAGAGCATCGCTGTCGATGGGGCGTGCCTCACGGTGGTCGCGCGCGCCGGCCGGCAGTTCTCGGTCGAGGCGGCGGGCGAGACCCTCGCCCGGACGACGCTCGGCTCGTCGCGGCCCGGCGACCGGGTCAACCTCGAACGGGCGATGGCGCTCTCCGATCGGCTCGGCGGCCACCTCGTCCTCGGCCACGTGGACGGCGTCGGCCGCGTCGTCGCCACGGCGGAGGCGGGCGGCCGCAAGCTCGACGTCGAAGCACCGCCGGAGGCGGCCCCCTTCCTCATTCCGAAGGGTTCGGTCACCCTCGGCGGCGTGAGCCTCACGATCAACGCCGTCGCAGGCGCCCGCTTCTCCGTGCTGCTCATCCCCGAGACGCTCGCTCGCACGAACCTCGGCGCGCTCGGTCCCGGCGCGGCGGTCAACGTCGAGGCCGACATCCTCGGCAAGTACGTCGCCCGGCTCCTCCGTGCGCCGAACGGGCTCGACCTCGATCGGCTCCGGCGGGCGGGCTTCGCCTCGTGAAGAGGAGAGAGCCGCGCGAGGGGAAGATCGAGCGGGCGCTCTCGGCGCTGCGCCGCGGGGAGATGATCATCCTCGTCGACGACGAGGACCGCGAGAACGAGGGCGACCTGTGCGTCGCGGCGGAGAAGGTCACGCCGGAGGCCGTGAACTTCATGGCTCGGCACGGCCGCGGCCTCATCTGCCTCGCGATGACCGAGGCCCGGATCCGGAAGCTCCGCCTGCCGATGATGGTCCAGGAGAACACCTCGCCCTTCGGCACCGCCTTCACCGTCTCGATCGAGGCGGCCCGCGGCGTCACGACCGGCATCAGCGCCCGCGATCGCGCGACGACCATCCTCGCGGCCGTCGCCCCCAGCGCGAAGCCGTCCGACCTCGTCCAGCCCGGCCACGTCTTTCCGCTGCGCGCCCGGCCGGGTGGCGTGCTCGTCCGGGCGGGTCAGACCGAGGGCTCGGTCGATCTCGCGCGGCTCGCCGGCCTCTTCCCGGCGGCGGTCATCTGCGAGGTGATGAAGGCGGACGGGACGATGGCCCGGCTGCCCGACCTGCGCCGCTTCGCCGCGAAGTGGGGGCTCGCGATCGTCTCGGTCGCCGATCTCATCCGCTTCCGGCTCGAGAAGGAGCGGCTCGTGAGGCCGGTCGCCTCCGCCTCGCTCCCCATCGCCGGCGCGGGCGACTTCCGCGCGATCTGCTACGAGAGCGAGGGGGACGGCCGCTGCCACTATGCCCTCGTCGCCGGCAAGCCCTCCGCGGATCGGCCCGTCCTCGTCCGCATGCACGCCGCCTGTCCGACCGGCGACGTCTTCGGCTCGGCGCTCTGCGACTGCGGGGCCCAGCTCCGGCTCGCGCTCGAGCGGATCGGCGCGGAGGGGGAGGGCATCCTCGTCTACGTGCAGAAGGCGCCGGCCGCCGTGCCGGCCCGTCTCTCCTGCAGCCACCTGCCCGAGGTGCGGGCCGGCGGCGCGGGGCCCGCGACCCTGCGCGAGTACGGCGTCGGCGCGCAGATCCTCCGCGACCTCGGCGCCCGGAAGCTGCGGCTGCTGACGAACAACCCGCGCAAGATCGTCGGCCTCACGGCCTTCGGGCTCGAGGTGGTCGAGCGGGTGCCGCTCCAGGCGGGCGCGACGCGCGAGAACCGCCGGTATCTCGCGGAGAAGAAGAAGCGGCTGGGACACCTCCTGGACGTCTCCCCCGCGCGCCGCCGGACTGCGGGCCGCTGATCGCCGTTGCGCTCCGCCCCGCGGAATGCGAGATAAGGAGACGGAGAGAACCGCCATGCGAACCATCGAGGGACGGATCGACGCCGCGGGCCTGCGCGTGGCCATCGTCGTCTCGCGCTTCAACGACTTCGTCACCGACGCGCTCCTGCGCGGCGCGCTCGACGCGCTCCGCCGGCACGGCGCCCGCGAGGGCGACATCGACGTCGTCCGCGTCCCGGGGACCTTCGAGCTGCCCGCCGCCGCCCGACGCGTGGCGCTCGCCGGCCGCTACGACGCCGTCGTCGCCCTGGGCGCGGTCATCCGCGGCGCGACGCCCCACTTCGATCTGATCGCCGGCGAGGCGGCGAAGGGGCTCGCCCAGGTGGCGCTGGAAGCTCCCTGCGCCCTCTCCTTCGGCGTCCTGACGACCGACACGATCGAGCAGGCGATCGAGCGGGCCGGCACGAAGATGGGCAACAAGGGCGCGGACGCGGCGCTCGCGGCCATCGAGCAGGCGAGCCTCCTCTCGCAGCTCTCGGGCCGGCGCCGGCGTCGCGTGCGGGGGTGACGCGGCGTGGGATTCCGGCGCAGGGCGCGGGAGCGGGCCGTCCAGGCGCTCTACCAGCTCGACACCGAGGGCTTTCCGCCGCCCGAGCAGGTCTCGGAGGCGGCGCCGCCCGACGCGCTGCGTCGCTTCTGGGCGAGCTTCGAGGCGCCCGAGCCGGACGTGCGCCGCCTCGCCGATCCGCTCGTGATCGGCGTGCTCGCCCACCTGCCGGAGCTGGACCGGGTCGTCGAGGAGAGCAGCCTCCACTGGCGGCTGGATCGGATGGCACGCGTGGACCGCAACATCCTCCGGCTCGCGGTCTACGAGCTGGCGCAACGGCCGGAGGTCCCCACGAAGGTCTGCATCAACGAGGCGATCGAGATCGCCCGGCGTTACGGCGCGGAGGACTCCGGCGCGTTCATCAACGGCGTCCTCGATCGGATCGCGCAGAACCTCCGTGGCCCCATCGAGCCGGGAGCCACGGCAGAGCAAGAGGATCCCCCGGGGTAGGCGGACCTCCCCG
Organism: Myxococcales bacterium; assembly: GCA_021807105.1. GTDB lineage: Bacteria > Myxococcota > Myxococcia > Myxococcales > JAKAPL01 > JAKAPL01. The sequence goes on from JAKAPL010000008.1 coordinate 6,362, forward strand.
GGAACGCCAACGGGTGCCGCGGATTGGACGTCGCCTTCGCCGATCTGGACTTCCCCGCCCTCGACGCCGCCGAGTTCGAGGCCCTCGTCCTCTGGGTGCCCCCCGAGGAGCGGCCGCTGCGCGGGCTCGCGGGGCTCTGCGACTGGCGGCTGTGCGGGACGCTGTCGCGGATCCTCTCCGAGGGCTGGTATTCGGCCGGGCCCGGTGAGGTCCTGTTGGTGCCGTCAGGGGGCCGCCTCGCGGCCCGGCGGCTCTTCGCCTTCGGCCTCGGGGAGCCGGCCGGCCGCCAGGGGCAGATCGAGCGGCTCCTCCCGCGCGCGCTCTCCGCCCTCTCCCGGGCGAGGGTGGAGAGCGCCGCTTTCGCGGTCCCGTGGCCCGGCCTCGACCTCTCGACATCCCTCTCCCTCTGGGCCCGCTCGGCGCCGGGCGGCCCCGCCCGCCAGCTCCTGCTCGGCCCCGCGGAGGCCATCGGCCGCTGGCTCGCGGAGAACCGCGGCCGCGTCGCGGGCCTCGCGGCGGGATAGCGAGAGCGGAGGTTCATTCACCGGCCATGAGGGGATTGATTCAGCGGCTCAAAGCTCGTAGTTACGCGCCGTCCCTCTCCCCACGAGGTCCACCATGGTCGCTTCCCTCGACAGCTTCCGCACCCGGCGCACGCTGGCGGTCTCCGGCCGCGAGTACGACTACTTTGCGCTGCCCGCGACGGGACGAGACCTGTCTCGGGTGCCGGTTTCGCTCCGCATCCTGCTCGAAAACCTCCTACGGCGCGAGGACGGGCGTTCCGTCCGCGAGGAGGACATCGCGGCGCTGCTCGCATGGAGCCCGGCGGCGAGGACGAGCCGGGAGATCGCGTTCATGCCGGCCCGCGTCCTGCTCCAGGACTTCACGGGCGTGCCGGCGGTCGTAGACCTCGCGGCGATGCGCGACGCGCTGGTCGCGATGGGCGGGGACCCCAAGAAGATCAACCCGCTCCAGCCGGTGGACCTCGTGATCGACCACTCGGTCCAGGTCGACCACTTCGGCAGCCCGCAGGCGTTCGGCCTGAACGCGAAGATCGAGGCGGCGCGCAACCGGGAGCGCTACCAGTTCCTGCGGTGGGGGCAGAAGGCGTTCGACAACTTCCGGGTCGTTCCGCCGGACACGGGCATCGTCCACCAGGTGAACCTCGAGTACCTGGCGAGCGTGGTGATGGCGGTCCCCGAGGGCGGGCGGACGCTGCTCCTGCCTGACACGCTGGTCGGGACCGACTCCCATACGACGATGGTCAACGGGCTCGGCGTGCTCGGCTGGGGGGTCGGCGGGATCGAGGCCGAGGCGGCGATGCTCGGCCAGGCCAGCACGATGCTCGTGCCGGAGGTCGTCGGCTTCCGGCTGCGCGGCAAGCTCGCGCCCGGCGCGACGGCGACCGACCTCGTGCTCACCGCGACCCAGATGCTGCGCAAGCACGGCGTCGTCGGGAAGTTCGTCGAGTACTTCGGCGAGGGGGTCTGCGCCCTGTCGATCGCCGACCGGGCGACGCTCGCCAACATGGCGCCCGAGTACGGGGCGACGATGGGCTTCTTCCCCGTGGACGCGCAGACGCTCGCCTACCTGCGCTTCTCGGGCCGCAGCGACGAGCAGGTCGCGCTCGTCGAGGCGTACTGCAAGGCGCAGGGGATCTTCCACACGCCGGAGACGCCGGAGCCCCGCTACTCGAGCACGATCGATCTCGACCTCGCGACGGTCGAGCCGAGCCTCGCCGGCCCGAAGCGGCCGCAGGACCGGGTCGCACTCAAGGACGCGAAGGCGTCGTTCGCCGCCGCGCTGCCGGGGCTCGTCAAGGGCGGGGCGAAGCCGGACGCGCGGGCCGCGATCGCCGGGGAGACCGAGATCGGCCACGGCGCGGTCGTCATCGCGGCCATCACGAGTTGCACGAACACGTCGAACCCGTCGGTCCTCGTCGCCGCCGGGTTGCTCGCGAAGAAGGCGGTCGCGAGGGGGCTCTCGCGCAAGCCGTGGGTGAAGACGAGCCTCGCGCCGGGCTCCAAGGTCGTCACCCGCTACCTCGACGCGGCGGGACTGTCCGCGCCGCTCGCGAAGCTCGGCTTCGACCTCGTGGGGTATGGCTGCACGACCTGCATCGGCAACAGCGGCCCGCTGCCCGAGGAGGTCGCGGCGGCGATCGAGAAGGGCGGGCTCGTCGCGGCGGCGGTCCTCTCCGGCAACCGCAACTTCGAGGGGCGCGTGAACCCGCTCTGCCGGGCGAACTACCTCGCCTCGCCGCCGCTCGTCGTCGCCTACGCGATCGCCGGGTCGATGGACGTGAACCTCGCGACCGAGCCGCTCGGGACCGGCGACGACGGCCAGCCCGTCTACCTGCGCGACGTCTGGCCCACGACCGAGGAGATCGAGGCCACGGTGCGGGCCGCGCTCGGGCCGAAGCTCTTCCGGGAGGAGTACGCGGACGTGTTCGGAGGCGACGCGCTCTGGAAGGCGCTGCCCGTGCCCGAGGGGACGCGCTACGCCTGGGACCGGGGGTCGACCTACATCCAGCGCGCGCCGTTCTTCGACGGACTGCCGAGGACGCCCGCGCCGCTCGCGGCGCTCACCGGGGCGCGGGCGCTCGCGGTCTTCGGCGACAGCATCACCACCGACCACATCTCGCCCGCTGGGAACATCGCGAAGGACGGGCCGGCCGGCCGATACCTCCAGTCGCTCGGGGTCGCGCCGGAGGACTTCAACTCGTTCGGCGCGCGGCGCGGCAACCACGAGGTCATGGTCCGCGGGACGTTCGCGAACATCCGGATCAAGAACCTGCTCGCCGCCGGCGCCGAGGGGGGCGTGACCGTCCACCAGCCGAGCGGCGAGAAGCTGTCGATCTACGACGCGGCGATGCGCTACCAGAGAGAGGGCGTGCCGCTCGTCGTGCTCGCGGGCAAGGAGTACGGGACCGGCAGCTCGCGCGACTGGGCGGCGAAGGGGCCGCGGCTCCTCGGCGTGCGGGCGGTGATCGCGGAGAGCTTCGAGCGGATCCATCGCAGCAACCTCGTCGGCATGGGGATCCTGCCGCTCCAGTTCCAACCCGGGGAGAACGTCGCCTCGCTCGGACTGACCGGCCGCGAGGTCTTCGCGATCCCCGGCGTCGGGCAGATCCGCGGGCCGGGCGGCGCGCTCGCGGTCGAGGCGGATGGCCGGCGGTTCTCGGTCCTCTCGCGGATCGACACCCCCGAGGAGGTCGAGTACCTCCGCCACGGGGGGATCTTGCAGTACGTGCTGCGCCAACTCCTCGGATAGGGGCGCCGCTAGGAGACCGGTGTCCAACGGGTGCCGTCGCGAGAAAGCCGAGACCTAAGGCGAGGTGGGCGCCCGAGGAGTGAGCAGCGGAGACGTACTCTTTTCAGTACGTTGAGCAGCGAAGCGACGAGGCCGCCCGTCGCAGCGATGGGATCGGCTTTCGCAGCAGGCAGCCATGGGACACCAGTCTCCTAGAGCGACAGGCCGCCGTAGTAGAGGTCGGGGCCGATGCGGGCGACCTGGCGGCAGCGCACCGGACGGCGCAGGGCGCGCCGGGCGGCGCGGGTGACCTCGGGGACGACACCGGCCTCGGCGAGGCGATAGGCGGCCAGGGCGTCGTCGCGGCGGCCGAGCAGATCGGCCGCGAAGCCGCCGATCAGGTTGCGCTGGGCATCCTCGAACGGGCCGGCGGGCAGACGGGCCGCCTCGGCGACGTCCCGCGCCGCGCCTTCGGGATCGACCGGGAGGCGGGTCGCGGCGCGGGCGATCCGGAGCGAGCCGTCCCCGGGCGTTCGAGCCACGGCCTCGTCGAGGGCGGAGAGCGCCGTCGTCCGATCGGCGCGGGCGGACCAGATGGCCGCGGCCCGGGCGAGGGCCCGCCGCGCGGCGCACGCCGCGTCGTCGAGCGCCGGCATCAGCGTCTCGGCGACCTCGATCTCGCCGCGCTCGAGGAGGCGCGAGAGCACGAGCCCGTCGTAGGGGCCGGTGGAGGCGGGCACGCCGCCGCGCCCCACGTAGAGCCGGTCGGCCTCGAAGGCGTAGATCACCGAGAGGACGTTGTAGGGCGCGCAGATCGCGCCGCCGAGGCCGTGCGCGGCGCCCGCGGCAGGGTCGTGGCCGTCGCCGAGGATGGCCGCCAGCCGCGGCGCGTCGATCCGGCCGTGCCCGGCTCCGGCGAGCGCGGCGAGCCGCCGCCGCCGGCCCTCGTTGTGGTTCGCGAAGGCGGAGCTGGGGATGACCTCGCGCCGGGCGAGGGTCTCGTCGAGGAAGCGGTTTACGCCCCAGAGCATGCCGCGCTCGGCCTCGCGCACCGCCATGCCGGTCCGACCGCGCTCCACGGCGGCGGCGCGGCGGGCGGTCGGGTCGGAGAGGTAGAAGGACCAGCCGCAGATGGGCGGCAGGCGGCGGAGGAGATCGATCGCCTCGGAGACGCCGCCCGCCGTCTCGGCGAGCGCCCGGGCGATGGAGAGGATGGGGGTGCCGGACCAGCCGGCGTCGCGCGTGAAGTGGGTATGGATGGAGATCCCGAGGCCCCGCTCGTTGATCGTGGTGACGCCGGGCACGAAGGCCGGGCGGTGAAAGAGCGAGACGTGCGCGAGGCCGTGCGCCGGGCGGTGGACGGTGACGAGCGGCGCGGTCGAGACGACGTCCGAGGCGGGCAGGTCGAAGTTGCGGCCATGCAGGAGTCGCCCGTCGAGGGTCGCCTCGCCCAGGGCGATGAAGGTCGAGCAGGCGGACGGCGGCGTCGCGGCGAGGCGCCCGATGCCCGGGACCCGGCCGACGAGGAGCTGCAGGAGATCCATGACCGCGTGGACCCGCCGGATCTCGCGGCCGAACGCCCGGGTCTCCCCGGCGGCGAGCGCGGCGAGCGCGGCGCGGATCTCGCCGTCTTGCCGGCGCGCGATCCGCTCGAGCAGGAGGCTCGAGAGGCCGTCGATCAGATCGAGCAGCAGGCGCGGCGTCCGCGGGCGGTGCGCGCGGATCGATCGGCCCAAGAAGCCCGTGTAGAACGGCATCGCGGCGCGCGCCTCGTCCCGGGTGGCGAGCGCCCGCAAGGCCGCCCCGCGCTGCGCGGCGTCCCCCTCGAGCAGGACCGCGCGGATGGGGACGGCTTCGCCTCGGGACGTGGACTCGGCGAGACCGGGAGGCGACACGACCCGTCACTATAGCAGCCCGGCCTCCGGGAGGCCGAAGACCCGACGCGGCCTCGGCCCTGGCCGCGTGGCGCTCATCCCGCCTCGCGCAGCGTCACGCCGTTCAACGAGGCGACGACGCCCGCCACCTGCCCGTAGTTCGAGAGGACGAAGTCCGGCACCGGCGGCGGCGTGCCGTCCTCGTCGAGCGAGAGGTGGCGCCGCGTGGCGCTGCGGGCCGAGAAGGTGTCGAGCCGCTCGCGGTACTCGCGGGAGAGGTAGGTGCCGTACTCCGCCCAGGCCCAGCGGCAACCGGCGGCCCGCGCGCTCCCGCCATCCTTCTTGCGGTTGTCGCCCACCACGAGGACCTCCTCCGGCGAGAGCGACCGGTCCGCGAGGAGGCGGGCGAGGCCGCGCGGGTCGGGCTTCTCGTGGTCGGCCGGCAGCTCGATCACCGGGATCCGCGACCGGTAGTAACCCTCGCTCTCGCGCCGCCGGATCTTCTCGTCGACCGCTTCGGGGAGGGGATAGGCGGGCAGCGTGTAGAGCGCCTCGAACCGCTCCTCCAGGCCGAGCGCCCGAATCCGCGCCTCGGCCGGGTTGCGGGGCGCGTCGGTGAGCCCGATGATCCGGACGCCGGACGCCCGCAATGCGTCGAGGCCGTCGAGCGCGCCCGGGTACGGCTCCAGGTACTTGCGCCTCGCGGCGGCGAACGCCTCCTTCGCGGGCCCGATGACCATCGTCTGGAAGCTGTCGAAGTCGCCGCCGAGGTCGCGGAAGATCGCCGATTCCTGGATGGCGAAGGCGTAGTCGTTCGTGCCCACGCGCTCGTAGACCTGCTTGAGCGACTGGACGATCCGGATGCGCGGCAGCCCCGTCGTCCGTTCCAGCGAATCGACCATCGCCTCCAGCGCGGGGACGATGTAGTTGATCCAGGAGTAGAGCGTGTTGTCGAGATCGGTGACGACGGCGCGGATCATCAGGGCTGCCGCGAGCAAAGCAGACCGGGCAGCCGGGCGCAACTGCCGCCCGGCACTGGAGCTAACCCATTCTTACGTCGCCAGACCGCCGCTCCAGGGCCCATCTGCTTCCGGGTCGCCATCGAAGTTTCGGTCCGGGGATGAATTCGCGAAGCTCCTTTGTCCGAGGCCCGGCGATGGACGCCAGCTTGGGAGACGGTCCCTCGTCTGATAGGATGAGGCATGGCCTCCCGCGCCGCGAGCCCCTCCGATCCGTCCCCTCCCGGGCGGACGGTCGTCCTCGGCGTCGGCGGCGGCATCGCCGCGTACAAGGCATGCGATCTGGTGCGCCGGCTGCGCGAGCACTCCGTCTCCGTCCGCGTCGCGATGACCGCGGCGGCCCGCGCCTTCGTGACGCCGCTCACCTTCCAGGCGCTCTCGGGGTCGCCCGTGCTCTCCGAGCTGCTCGACGGGCGCGAGGGAGCGGGGTTCTCTCACCTCGACCTCGCGCGAGCCGCGGACCTCCTGATCGTCGCCCCGGCGACGGCCGACCTCCTCGGCAGGCTCGCGGCCGGGCTCGCCGGCGATCCGGTGATCGCTGTCGCGATCGCGACGCGGGCGCCGTGGCTCCTCTGCCCGGCGATGAACGTCGCCATGTGGAGGAGCCCGCGCGTCCAGGAGAACCTCGCGAAGCTGCGCGGCGATCCGGGCGTCACGACGTGCGGGCCCGCCGAGGGGCTCCTCGCCGACGGGGACGTGGGCCCCGGGCGGCTCGCCGAGGTGCCGGACATCGTAGACGCGGCGCTGCGGCTGCTCGGCCCGCGTGATCTCGAAGGGCTGAAGGTCCTCGTGACGGCCGGTCCGACTCGCGAGCCGATCGACCCGGTCCGGTTCATCGGCAATCCCTCCTCGGGGAGGATGGGCTTCGCGCTCGCCGAGGCGGCGAAGGCGCGGGGGGCGCGCGTCGTCCTGATCGCGGGGCCGGTCGAGCTGGCCGACCCGCCCGGCGTCCGCGTGGTTCGGATCACGACCGCCCAGTCGATGCACGACGCCGCGCTCGCCGAGCTTCCCGGGACGCGGCTCGTCGTGGCCGCGGCCGCGGTCTCGGACTTCCGGCCGAAGCGGACGTCTCCGGGGAAGATCAAGAAGGAGGCGAGCGGGCGGGAGGAGACGCTCGCGCTCGAGCGGACGCCCGACGTGCTCCTCTCCCTCTCGAGGGCGGCGGGCACCAAGGACCGGCCGGTCTTCGTGGGGTTCGCCGCGGAGACCGAGGACCTCGCCGCCAACGCGCGGCGCAAGCTCGCGGCGAAGCGGCTGGACCTCGTGGTCGCCAATCGGGTGGGCTTGCCGGGCACGGGCTTTGGCGCCGAGGAGAACGAGGCGCTGCTCCTCGCCGCGAGGGAGGAGCCGGAGGTCCTGCCGCGCATGCCGAAGCTCGCGCTCGCCCACCGGATCCTGGATCGCGCGGCGCCGCTCGTGCGGCGATAACCGGCGATTCCCTGGGCCGCCGTCCGCCGGCGCGCGCCAGGCGGTCCAGCTCCTCGCGGCGGGGGGGCGCCGCCTCGGCCATGAGACGAGACCCGATCGAAGGCGCGCGCGCGAAGGCTCCCCGCCCAGTCCGAGACCCCCATCCGCCCGCAAGAAGCCTCACCCCGTGTGAGGCGCCGCGCTGGCCGGCGAGATAAGGTGCAGCTCCCCGGCTTCGCCCCTCGCCCCAGGGCAGCCGGAGCGAGGACTGGAACCGTACGATGGTTGTACGGTGAGGACCGCAGCGACCGAGCATCCCCGAGCTTCACTCTTGGCCCCAGAAGTCGATGCGCCCTTATCGACGGATCAGGGAGACGGGAGCGGCGCGGGCGTGATAGGTAGCCGTCCCGAGAGGAGAGTCCCAATGCCCAAGGGAAACCGTACGAAGCGAACCGTGAAGAACCGCGCCAAGATCCGCCGCCAGCGCCAGAAGATCCGGCGCGCCCGCCGCAACAAGGCCCTGAAGCGCGGCAAGCGCGCCCGCTAGAGGAGGCCGGCCGCCGCCGTGAGCGCCCGGGACGCGGGCCGCTTTCTGCGCATCCAGCGGATCCACGCGCTCCGCCGGCTGCGCTGGGACAACCGCCTGCTCCTGCTCGCGGCCGCCATCGGCCTCGCCGGCGGGCTCCTCGCCGCCGTCTATTACCTCGTCCTCGTGGGCCTCACCCGCTGGATCTGGGTCACCGGCCCGCTGTCCCGCTGGCCGATGCCCGTCACCTGCGCGCTCGGCGGGGCGCTCGTCGGCCTCGCGGTCCGCTGGCTCGGCTCGCCGGTGGAGATCTCGACGGTCGTCAACAACATCCACTTGAAGGAGGGGCGGCTCGACCCGCGCCGGAGCCCGTCCATGGCGGTGAACTCCCTCCTCTCGATCGCCTTCGGCGGCAGCGCCGGCCCCGAGGCGCCGCTCGTCCAGATCTGCGGGAGCCTCGGCACCTGGCTCGGCGACAAGCTCCGCGTCCGCCCGCGCGTCATCCGGACGGTGACGCTCTCCGGAATGGCGGCCGCGCTCGGCTCCTTCTTCGGCGCTCCGCTCGGCGGCGCCCTCTTCGCCCTGGAGATCCCCCACCGCCGTGGCCTCGAGTACTACGAGGCGCTGATGCCGGCGATCCTCTCGGCGGCCTTCGCGTTCCTCGTCCTGCACGGCCTGACCGCCGCCGGCGTCCACTGGCCCTTCCCTCCCCACCTGCCCCCGGGGCTTCGCGACGTGGGGCTCGGGATCGGGTTCGGGCTCGTCGGGGCGGCCGCCGCGACCCTCTTCATCGCGCTCTTTCGCACCCTCTTCCGCGCGCTCGACCGCGCGCCGCTCCATCCGGTGGTCCGCGGCGCCGGGGGCGGGCTCCTGCTCGGCCTGCTCTCCTGGCACCATCCCGAGACGCTCTTCTTCTCCGAGCAGCAGATCGCCCTCCTCTTCTCCGCCCACCACGGCGCGGCCGGCTGGCTCCTCCTCGCGCTCATCAAGGCGGTGGCGATCGGGGTCACGCTCGGGTCCGGCTTCCGAGGCGGCTTCATCTTCCCCCTCTTCTTCATCGGCGCCTGCCTGGGCCAGGCGATGCACGCCTTCGCCCCGTCCATCGACGTCTCCCTCGCCATGCTCGCGATCATGGCGGGGATCAACGTCGGCGTGACCAAGACCCCGATCGCGACGACCGTCATCCTCGTCACCCTCTCGGGCCTCTCCGTCTTCCCGGTGGTCCTCTTCGCCTCGCTCGCGAGCTTCCTCGCGACGCTCCCGATCGGGATGATCGAGACGCAGGCCTCCCGCGCCCGGACGGCGGAGGGGTAGCGCTCACGGCCAGCCCGCCCTCGAGGGGCCGAGCTCCCGCCGGGCCAGCGGGGTCATTCAGCGCCGTCTGAGGAAGGGGAACGGGGTGGGCGTGCCGGTGCGCGCCGTCGCGACGCGGCCCCCTGCGTCGATCGCCCTTCTCCGGGCGACGCCGGCCGCCTGCCGGCCCTGGAGGCCGGCGTCCCGCCTCACGATCCAGACGTCGGTCCGGGGATTAATTCACAACCTCTTTCTCGCGACGGCAGCCAATGGGACACCGGCCTCCTAGTCCTCCACCTCGTCGAGCCAGGCCATCTGGACGGCCTCGAGGACCTTCTCGTTGGACCGCTCCGGAGCGTCGTCGAAGCCGGGGAGCGCGCGGATCCAGGCGTGCAGGTCGGTGAAGCGCACCGAGAGCGGATCGGTCTCCGGATGGCGCTCGGCGAGCGCGATGGCGATCTCCCTCACGTCAGTCCACTTCATCGCTGGCCTCCGGAGGCGGCCTTCTCGGCCGACTCGTCCCGCTCGCCGGGATGCTCGTCGTAGTACGTCTCGCGGCTCTCGGGCGTGACCTCGACGACCACGTCCACCGCGCCCACCTCGGCCTGGCAGGAGAGGCGGCTCTCCGGCTTCACGTCGAACGCCTTGTCGAGGATGTCCAGCTCGCGGTCGTCCTGCTCGGAGAGGCTCGCCAGCCCCTCTCGCACCCAGACGTGGCAGGTCGAGCAGGCGCAGACGCCGCCGCAGGCGTTGCCGATGCGTACCCCCGCCGCGAGGCCCGCGTCGAGGACGGAGGTCCCGGGCGCGACCTGGGTTTCGACGCCGTCGGGGAGGAAGGTGATCTTCGGCATTGCCTACAGATCGTCCACTTTCCGTCCCGCGAAGGCGCGCCCGATGGCCCGGTCCATCCTCCGGTGGGCAAACTCCCGGGTGGCCTCGTCGAGCGCGGCCGTCGCCTCGCGGGTCTGCTCGAGGCTCTCGGCGGCCGCGAGGCTCGCGAGCGCCGCCTCGATCCGGGCCCGCTCCCCGGCGGAGAGCAGATCCCCGTCGCCCGCGAGCGCGCCCTCGGTGGCCACGCGCAGCCGGTCCGCCTCGACCCGCGCCTCGGCGGAGAGCCGCGCCTGCACGTCCTCGCCCGCGTGCTCGATCGACTCGCGCAACATCCTCTCGACCTCTTCGTCGCTCAGCCCGTGGGACGGCTTGACCGTGACGGACTGGGTGACGCCGGTCGATTCCTCGCGCGCGGTGACCTGCAGGAGCCCGTCGGCGTCCACCTGGAAGGTCACCGCCACGCGAGCGTTGCCGGCGGGCAGCGGCGGGATCCCTTCGAGCCGGAAGCGGGCGAGCGAACGGCAGTCGGCCACCAGCTCTCGCTCGCCCTGCAGCACGTGGACATCCATGGCCGGCTGGCCGTCGGCGAAGGTCGTGAAGATCTGCGTCGCCGAGGTGGGGATGGTGCTGTTGCGCGGGATGATCTTCTCGACCACCCCCCCCATGGTCTCCAGCCCGAGGGAGAGAGGCAGCACGTCGAGCAGGAGCACGTCGCCCTGCCGCCGCGGGCCCGACAGGATGTCCGCCTGGACGGCCGCCCCGAGTGCGACGACCTGGTCGGGATCGATGTCGTGGAGAGGCTCGCGGTCGAAGAGGCGGCGGACGAACTCGCGGACGGCCGGCGCCCGGGTCGAGCCGCCGACGAGGATGACCCCGTCGAGATCGGCGGGCGTGAGGCCCGCGTCGGCGAGCGCACGCCGGCAGGGGGCGGCGGTCCGCTCGACGAGGGGGGCGATGAGCCGCTCCATCTCCGCGCGGGAGAACGCCCGATCGATCCGGCGGCCTCCGGAATCGATCTTTACCGGCACCTCGCGGGCGAGGGTGAGCGCCTCCTTCGCGCGGCGCGCCGTGACGAGGCAGGCGTGGACGAGCGCCTCCGGCGCGGGCGAGGGCGCCGCCATCTCGGCGAGGAACGCCTGGGCGATGACCCGGTCGAAGTCGTCGCCGCCGAGCACCGAGTCGCCGCCGATGGCCTTCACCTGGAAGATCCCCTCGACGAGCTGGAGGATGGAGACATCGAAGGTCCCCCCGCCGAGATCGTAGACCGCGAAGGTCCCTTGCGCCCCCTTGTCGAGGCCGTAGGCGAGCGCGGCGGCGGTGGGCTCGGACAGGAGCCGGAGCACCTCGAGGCCCGCGAGCCTCCCCGCATCCTTGGTCGCCTGCCGCTGCGCGTCGTCGAAGTAGGCGGGGACGGTGATGACCGCCTTCTCGACGCGGCGGGAGAGCGCGGCCTCGGCCCGGCGCCGCAGCGCGCGGAGGATCTCGGCCGACGCCTCGACCGGCGTGACCTGCCGGCCGCCCGCGAGGAAGCGCACCGAACGACCGTCGCCCCCGGCGAAACGCCAGGTCGACAGCCGGCGCGTCTCGGGATCGTCCGCGCTCCTGCCCATGAACCGCTTGACGGAGGCCAGCGTGTCGGCGGGCGCGAGCGGGGCGCCGTCGCGAGCGCGGCGGCCCACGACGGGATCGCCGCCGTCCCGGTAGCGGACGACCGAGGGGAGGAGCACGCCGCCGTCCTCGTCGACCGGGAGGCAGCGCGGCCGCCCGTTCTCGACCAGGGCGACGAGGGAGTTGGTCGTGCCGAGGTCGATGCCGACGGCCAGGCCGCGGCCGGCCATCGGGTCGAGGATCTGCAGGAGGCCGCCGGGAGCGGCCGCGGGTGGGGGCGTGATCATGGATCAGCAGGAGCCGGCGCCGGCCTCCTCGGCGAAGCGATCGTAATAGCGGATCCGCGCGAGCGCCTCCGCGGCCGCGCGCAGCTTCTCGGGAGCTGCTGGCTCGGAGAGCCCCTCGCCGAGGGCGCCGAGCGACTCCTCGCGGCGGGCGCGGACGCGCCGGACGAGCTGCTCCACCGCGTCGCGATCTCCCCCGGCCTTCGCCTCGGCGAGCGCCTCGCGCAGCTCCATCACCTCCTCGAGCAGATCCGGCGGGAGCGGCGCCTGGCTGGCGAGCGTCACGCCCTGCCGCTCGAGCAGGTGGGCGGCCCTCCGGACCGGGTCCTTGAGCGCGCGGTAGGCGTCATTGAGCGCGGTCGTCCGCGCGAGGGCGAGCCGCCGCTCGGACGGCCCGGCTCCGGCGAAGCGGTCGGGATGGAGCCGCCAGGAGAGATCGCGGAACCGTCGCTCGATCTCCTCCGGCGAGAGCGAGAAGCGCGGCGGGAAACCCATGGCCGCGAAGTGGTCCGGTCCCGGCGCCATCTCGACCGCGCGCTAGACCGAGAAGCTCGTCCCGCAGCCGCAAGACTGCTGGGCCTTCGGGTTCTCGAGCTTGAAGCCGCGCCCCATGAGCGTCTGGACGAAGTCGAGCCTCGATCCGCGCAGGAAGAGGAGGCTCTTCGGGTCGATGTAGACCCGCGCGCCCGACAGCTCGAAGAGCGTGTCGGTCGGGCGTGGCTCGTCGCACAGCTCGAAGACGTACGAGAGCCCGGAGCAGCCGCCGCCGCGCACGCCGACCCGCAGGCCGGTCCGCGTGTTCGTCTCGGGCCGGCCGCGGAGGGCTTCCAGGATCTTCTCGGCGGCCTTCGGGGTCAGCGAGAAGGCGGGCGCTTCCGGGAGGCTCACGGGCTAGTTCCCCGTCCCCGTGGGGCTCGCGTGCTTTCGCCGCCAGTCGGCGACCGCCGCCTTGATCGCGTCCTCGGCGAGCACCGAGCAGTGGATCTTGACCGGCGGCAGCGCCAGCTCCTTCGCCACGTCGGTGTTCTTGATCGTGAGCGCCTGGTCGATGGTCTTACCCTTGACCCATTCGGTGACGAGCGAGGAGCTCGCGATCGCCGAGCCGCAGCCGAAGGTCTTGAACTTCGCGTCCTCGATCCGGCCGTCGTCGGCGATCCGGATCTGCAGCCGCATGACGTCGCCGCAGGCGGGCGCGCCGACGAGACCGGTGCCGACGTTCGGGTCGCTCTTGTCGAGGGTGCCGACGTTTCTCGGGTTCTCGTAATGCTCCAGGACCTTCTCGCTGTATGCCATCTTCGCTCTCCTACCGTTCTGTCCGGGGACCACCTCGCGCGCCGAGGGGGCCCCGGGACCGTCCCCGCAGGACGCGCCAGGGGCCCTCGAAGGCCAAGGGAGCTCCCGGACCGGACACTAGTGCGCCTGACCCCAGGCCACCTTGTGCAAGTCCATGCCCTCCTTGGCCATCTCGTAGAGCGGGGACATCTCGCGGAGCTTGCGCGCCTTCGCGACCACCAGGTCCGCCACGTAGTCGGCCTCCTCGTCGGTGTTGAAGCGGCCGAGCCCGAAGCGGATCGACGAATGGGCGAGATCCTCGGGGACGCCGCAGGCGCGCAGCACGTAGGACGGCTCGAGGCTCGCCGAAGTGCAGGCGCTGCCCGAGGAGACGGCCACGTCCTTGATGGCCATCATGAGGGCCTCCCCCTCGACGTAGGAGAACGAGAGGTTGAGGTTCCCGGGGAGCCGGTGCGTGAGCGACCCGTTGAGCGTCACGAGGTCGAGTCCCTCGGTAATCTTCTTTCGCATCCGCTCCCGCATGGCGGTGAGCCGCGCGCCCTCCGCCGCCATCTCCGCCTCCGCGATCTCGCAGGCGCGGGCGAAGCCGACGATGCCCGGGACGTTGAGCGTGCCCGAGCGCATGCCCCGCTCGTGGCCGCCGCCGTCGATCTGCTCCGCGAGGCGGACCCGTGGCTTGCGGCGGACGTAGAGTGCCCCGACCCCCTTGGGGCCGTAAATCTTGTGGGCGGTGAGCGAGGCGAGGTCGACGTTGGCCTTCTCGACGTCGAAGGGGACCTTCCCCACCCCCTGGACCGCGTCGCAGTGGAAGAGGACGCCGCGTTCCCGGCAGATCCTCCCGATCTCCTCCACCGGCTGGATCGTCCCGATCTCGTTGTTCGCCAGCATGATGGAGACCAGGATGGTCTTCGGGCCGATGGCCTTCTTCAGATCCTCCGGATCGATCCGGCCGTCCGTGCCCACCGGCAGGTAGCTCACCTCGCAGCCCTGGCGTTCCAGCCGTTTCATGCTGTCGAGGACGGCCTTGTGCTCGATCTTGCCTGTGATCAGGTGGTTGCCCTTCTCACGGTAGAACTCGGCCACCCCCTTGATGGCGAGGTTGTCGCTCTCCGTCGCCCCGGACGTGAAGAGGATCTCCTTGCCGGAGGCGCCGATGAGCCTCCCGATGGCCTCGCGCGACCGCTCGACCGCCTCCTCGGCCCTCCAGCCGAAGACGTGGTTGCGGGAGGATGCGTTGCCGAAGGTCTCCTTGAAGAACGGGAGCATCGCGTCGAGCACCCGCGGGTCGACCGGCGTCGTCGCGTGATTGTCCATGTAGATAGGCAACTTGACCATCGTCGAGAGGCTCTCCTTCACGCCCTTGACGCCCTTGCGCGAGCCGCGGGGGAATGTGGAGTCCGAACGTCCATCATGCAAGGCGAGTTGTAGCGTCCGCTCTGTGGCTTGTCAATCCAAAGGGCCGAGGAGCCCAGGGCCCCCGCAAGGTCGCGGCGCGCGAACCTGGTTATGAGGAATCCATGAAACCAGGAGGTTTTCTTCCTGCCTTCCTGGTTTCCTCATCAAAGTTTCGCTCGCTGCACGACTTTGCCGGGGCCCTGCCGAGGAGCCACCCCAGTTTTCTTGAGCCCTCTACGCGATTCCTGGACCTGTTCCGGCTCCCCTTTCCGCCCCTCCGATCGCAGCCTCCGGGCCTCCGATCGCTGCTTCCGGCTCTCCGTCCGCAGCCTCCAAGGCTCCGATCGATGCCTCCAAGCCTTCCATCGATGCCTCGAAGCCTTCCATCGATGCCTCCAAGGTCCCGGGTAGCTCCTTCCGGCGACCCGATCGCTCCCTCCGGCTGCCCGATCGCTCCCCCCGGCGACCCGATCGCTGCTTCCGGCGACCCGGCCGCTGCTCCCGGCTCTTCGGTGGGCTCGACGGAAGGCTTCGAGGCATCGACAGGAGCCTTCGAGGCATCGATGGAAGGCTTCGAGGCATCTTCCGGAGAGTCCGGGAGCACGATCGATCGACCCGGAAGCTGCGATCGGAGCCTTGGAAGCTGCGGACGGAGCCTTGGAAGCTGCGGACGGAGCCTTGGAAGCTGCGGACGGAGCCTTGGAGGCTGCGGACGGAGCCCTGGGAGCTGCGATCGATGGCTTGGAGGCTGCAATGGAAGGCTTGGAGGCTGCGATGGAAGCCTCGGAGGCTGCGGACGGGGCCGTGGAAGCTTTCGATCGGAGAGCCGGTTCCCGGCCTCGGCGGCCCTTTGGGGGCAACGACACGCGGGGTGGGGGGCGAAACTTGGGTCAGCTCCACAAAGGGCGCCCCAATCCGTCCGTCAAGAAGCCTCGCCCCGTGTGGGGCGTGGCCCTGGCCGGCGCGCGGTCCGCGATTGCCTAGGATGAACCGGCCGTCTATAAAAAGGCTCGTAACGTGGCGAGTCCACGAGGGACTCCCTGAACGAGCCCGATGACGATGAAACGAACCGCGCTGCTCCTGGGACTCTCCTCGGCCGGCGGCCTCCTGGTCGCCGCGGCGCCCGACCTGATGCCCGGTGGGCCCTCGACCTCCCTCGACGCGGCCGCCGTCCTGGCGAGCGGCCGGCTGTGGGCCGCGACGGGCATCGTCTTCGTCGGCGGTCTCCTGACCGCCTTGACGCCCTGCGTCTACCCCCTCATCCCGATTACCGTCGGGATCCTCGGGGGCAGGACCGGCGCCGGGGCCCGGCCGAACCGCCGCCGATCGGCCCTCCTCACGTCCGTCTACATCCTGGGGATGGCCACGATGTTCGTCGCCCTCGGGCTCGTCGCCGCCCGCTCGGGCAAGGTCTTCGGGGTGAAGACCCTGTCGAATCCTTGGGTCGTCGGCGGGCTTGCCCTCTTCTTCACCATCATGGCCGCCTCGATGTTCGGCGCCTTCGACCTCGCCCTCCCCCCCGCGCTCGCCGCGCGCCTCGACAAGGTCGGCGGCGCGGGCGTCTCGGGAGCCTTTGGGATGGGGCTCGTGGCCGGCATCGTCGCCGCCCCGTGCACCGGGCCCGTGCTGCTCTCGATCCTCGCGTACATCGGCGCACACCAGTCGATGGTCCTCGGCGCGACCCTGCTCTTCTTCTACGCGCTGGGGATCGGCGTCCCGTTCTTCCTTATCGGGGTCTTCAGCTTTTCGCTCGGCAAGAGCGGTCCTTGGATGGACGCGGTCAAGAGCCTCTTCGGGATCGCGCTGCTCGCCCTCGCCGCCGGCTATCTGCGCGACGTCGTCCCGGGGCTCAAGGAAGCGCTGCCCGGCGGCCCGTGGGCCGTGGCGGCGGCCGCGGCTGCGGTCGGCGTCGGCCTGCTCCTCGGGGCGGTCCACCGCTCTTTCCACGGCGCGTGGCGGGAGAAGGTCCTCAAGGCCGCAGGGGTCGCCCTCGTCGTCCTCGGCGTCTCGCTCCGCTTCGGGTTCGAGGGCACGGCGCGGGCCGAATGCGTGGACCCGGGCGACCCCACCTGCCGGAACGCCGGCGTCGCCTGGACGCACGACCTCGACGCCGGCCTCGCGCGGGCCCGATCCGAGGGGCGGCCGGTCTTCATCGATTTCTACGCGGACTGGTGCGGCGCGTGCAAGGAGCTGGACAGCAAGACCTACGTCGACCGCGGGGTGCGGCAGGCGAGCCGGAGGTTCGTTGCGATCAAGGTCGACGGGACGCGGGAGGACGACGCCCTCGACGCCATCTACGACCGTTTTGGCGTCGAGGGACTGCCGACCGTGGTCTTCATCGACAGCCGCGGGAACGTGCTCAAGGAGCCGCGGGTGGCCGGCTTCGTACCGCCCGCGGTGATGATCGCCGACTTCGCGCGGGTGCGGTAGCGGGAGAGCCGCGCGGGGCCGGGATCCCCCGCGCCCCATCACACCGCGGCCTTCGCCGGATCCATCGCCGAATCTCTGCGCGGCGCGAGATTCCCGGAAGTCATCGATCAGAAGGGGCCGGGAGGAGGAGGCGGGGGAGCCGCTTCGCATTGGCCCCGCGCGCACGTCTCGGTCGCGCCGCACATCACGCCGCAGCCGCCGCAGTTCTTCGGGTCGTACGCGAGGCTGACGCAGGCCCCCGCGCAGAGATCCTCGCCGAACGAGCAGCGGCAATGTCCGAAACGGCAGACCTCGCCGGAGCCCGCCAGGCAGGCGTTACCGCAAGCCCCGCAGTCCGACGCGTTCGCCATCGTGTCCACGCAGGCCCCGTCGCAGTCCGTCATGAACGGGCTGCAACTGGTCTGGCAGGTCCCGAAC
This sequence comes from Myxococcales bacterium, assembly GCA_021807105.1. Lineage (GTDB taxonomy): Bacteria > Myxococcota > Myxococcia > Myxococcales > JAKAPL01 > JAKAPL01. The sequence continues at coordinate 23,991 of JAKAPL010000008.1, forward strand.
TGGCAGACCTGCCCGGCGGGGCAGACCGCGCCGCAACCTCCGCAGTCCATGGGATCGCTGTTCGTATCCACGCAGGCCCCGCCGCAGAGGGACTGGCCCGAGGGACACTGGCAGGCGCCCGAGCGACAGAGCTGGCCGCCCGTGCAGGCGAGCCCACAGCCGCCGCAGTCTTGCGGATCACGGCCGGTGTCGACACAGCCGCCGAGGCACGAGGCGAGGCCCGGCGAGCACGTGGCCGTGCAGCCGCCGTTCTGGCAGGACTGGCCCGACGGACAGGCGGCGCCGCAGGAACCGCAGTTGGCGGCGCTCGCGGCGAGGTCGACGCAGGCGCCGTTGCACCGGGTCAGGCCGGAAGGACAGTCGCACGCGCCCTGGTTGCAGACCCCGGGGGCCGCGCAGGTCTGGCCGCAGCCGCCGCAGTCGGAGGCCGCGGTCTCCAGATCCACGCAGGATCCGCCGCAGTCGGTCAGGCCCAGGCCGCAGCTCGCCGTGCAGTGCCCGGCCGAGCAGACCTGCGTGCCCGGGCAGGCGGCGGCGCAACTGCCGCAGTCGCCGTGGTGGCTCGATAGGTCGACGCAGACCCCGCCACACGAGGTCTCGCCGGGCGGGCAGGCGCAGGCGCCGTCGAGGCAGAACATCCCCCCCGTGCAGGCGAGCCCGCAGCCACCGCAGTTCTTCGCGTCAGACATCGAGTCGACGCAGACACCGCCGCAGCTCGTCTCGCCCGGGGGACAGGCGACACACCCGCCGCCCTGGCAGACGGCGCCCGCGGGGCAGGTCTTCCCGCAGGTCCCGCAGTCGTTCGGGTCTGTGGCCGTGTTCACGCAGGAGCCGCCACAGTCCACCTCCGGCGGAGGACACGGCTCCTTCGCGCAGGAGCCGTTCACGCAGCTCCCGGTCGGGCAGACGGTCGCGCAGGTCCCGCAGTTGTTCGGGTCGGTCTGCGTGTCGGTGCACTTGCCGCCGCAAAGCTGCTGGGGCGCCGGGCAAGAGTTCTGGGAGCAGGAGCCGTCCACGCAGGAGAGGGTCAGGCAGATGGTGCCGCAGCCGCCGCAGTTGACCGGGTCGGTCTCGAGATTCGAGCAGATCGAGTATCCGTAGTCGTTGCAGAGCACCGAGGGCGGCGCGCAGCCGCAGCTCCCGTTCACGCAGGTCTCGCCGAGACCCGAGCACTTCGCGCCGCAGCTCCCGCAGTTGTTCGGATCCGTCAGCAGATCGGCGCAGTTGCCGTAGCACAGGACGGCCGGCGGCTGGCAGGAAGACCCGCAGCTCCCCTGGCTGCAGAGCTCGCCGGCCGGACAGGCCTTGCCGCACGCGCCGCAGTTGAACCGGTCGGACTGGGTGTCGGTGCAGGTCCCGTTGCAGTTCGTGAGGCCCCCCAAGCAGCCGCACTGGTAGTTTTCGCAGACGCCGCTCTGGCAGATATTTCCGCAGCTCCCGCAGCTATAGGGGTCGTTCTCCACGTTGACGCAGAAGCCGTAGCACTGGATCTGGCCTGGCGGGCAGTTCCCGCATTGCCCCTGACTGCACGAGTCGCCGGGGGCGCAGGCGTTCCCGCAGGAGCCGCAGTGGTTCGTGTCGGTGGACAGGTCGACGCAGGTCCCGCCGCAGTTGGTGCTCCCCGGGGGACAGAAACCTCCGTCGGAGCCCGCGTCGGGGGTGCCGCCGTCGAGGCCGCTGCAGAAGCCCTGCTGGCAAGTCTCGCCCGGGAGGCAGGCGTAGCCGCAGCTCCCGCAGTCGGCCGGATCGACGAGGGCGTTCACGCACTGGCCGCCGCAGTCGGTCTCGCCGGTCGGGCAGATGACGGCGCAGGCGCCCGACTGGCAGCCCTCGCCGGCCGGGCAGACGAAGCCGCAGCTCCCGCAGTCTTCGGGATCGGTCTGGAGATTCACGCAGGCGCCGCCGCAGTCGGTGGCGCCCGGCGGGCACTCGGGGAGACACTTCCCGCCGAGGCAGGTCGACGGGGCCGTGCAGGCGTCGCCGCAGGCGCCGCAGTCGGCGGGGTCGGTCGCCGGGTCGACACAGGCGTTCGAACAGAGGAGATCGCCCGGCGGGCAGGCGCACGTGCCGGCGCTGCACGTCTGCCCGGTCAGGCAGGCATGGCCGCAGCTCCCGCAATCCGCGGGATTCGCCGACAGGTCCACGCAGGCCCCGGCGCAGTCGACCTGCCCGGTCGGGCATTGCGTCAAGCACTGACCCGAGGAGCAGACCTGGCCGGCGGCGCAGGGACGATCGCAGGCGCCGCAGTTCTGCGGGTCGCTGCCCGTGTCGGTGCAGACGCCGTTGCAGTCGGACTGCGGCGGCGGACAGGGGAGCACGCAGTGGCTCTCCTGACAGCTCTGGCCGATGCCGCACGCCGTCCCGCAGCCGCCGCAATCCAGGTCGTCGCTCGTCAGGTCCACGCAGCCGCCGGAGCAGTCGGTGAGGCCCGGCGGACAGGCGGGCGCGCAGGCGCCGCCGTTGCAGACGCCGCCGTCCCCGCAGGTCAGACCACACTTTCCGCAGTCGCGGGGATCGGTGTCGAGGTTCGTGCAGCCGTCGGCACAGAGCGTCTCGCCCGCGGCGCAGGCGCAGCTACCCGTCACGCAGGTCTCCGTCGGCGCGCACGCCTTCCCGCAGCCACCGCAGTCGCGAGGATCGGTCTGCTCATCCACGCAGGCCCCGCCGCAGTCGGACTGCCCGGCCGGGCAGTCCGCGACGCAGCTCCCGCCGCTGCACAGCAGCGCCCCACCGCCGCAGGACCGGCCGCATGAGCCGCAGTCCGCCGGGTTGCTCGAAAGGTCGTCGCAGCCGTCGGCGCAGGCGACGAAAGGTGGCTGGCAGCTCGCGCCCGTGCACGAACCGGAGACGCACAGCGAGCCGGCCGCGCAGACGTGGTTGCAGGAGCCGCAGTTCTGCGGGTCGGACTGGGTGTCGAGGCAGAGACCCCCACAGAGCTGCTGGTCCGGCGGGCAGGCGCACGAGCCTTCGACGCAACCCTCCCCCGGCAGGCAGGCCGCGTTGCAGACGCTGCAGTTGTTCGGGTCGGTCAGCGGATCGGTACAGGAGCCGCCGCAGAGGATCTGCCCCGAGGGGCAGCCACACGCTCCGCCGGCGCAGACCTCCCCGGGGTTGCAGGCTCCGCCGCAATAGCCGCAGTTCGCGGGGTCGCTGTTCGGGTCCACGCAGCTCTCGCCGCAGAGAATCTCGGAGGCTGGGCACGGGGGAACGCAGGAGCCGCGCGCGCAGATGTCCCCAAGAAAGCAGGCGCGACCGCAGCGCCCGCAGTCGTTCGGGTCGGAGCGCAGATCGACACACCGCTCGCCGCAGGGCGAGAGGCCGGCCGGGCAGCCCCCGTCGATGACGCCGCTGTCCGGAAGGCCGCCGTCCCAGCCCGCGTCGCCGCCACCGTCCGCCCCTCCGTCGCCGCCACCGTCCGCCCCCCCGTCCCCGCCGTCGAAGACGCCGCTGTCCGGAAGGCCGCCGTCCCGGCCCGCGTCGACACCCCCGTCCTGGCCCGCGTCGGCGGCGGCGACGCAGCTCCACTCCACCCCGACGAGCACGCACGCCTGGCCGCCGGGGCAGCCGTCGATATCGCAGCGGTGGGGCGCGGTGCGACCACAGGCCGCGAGGACGACCGCGACGCCGCACGCGAGAGACGACCAGAACAGGTGCCGCATGACGAGCAGACCTCCGACCCGGGCTCGGCCGAGCGGGGAGAGCATCGACCGGATCCCCCCCCGCTGTCAAAGGATGGCCGCCGATCTTTGCCCGCCTATCTACTTCACGTCCGGGTAGCAGCGGGGGCAGAGAGCGACCTCGCTCGCCTCGGCGCCGACGCGGACCGCCGTCCAGAGGTTGCCGTACGGGGCATACCCGGGAAGCCAGACGACCGGACGAGCGAGCACGGCGGCCAGGTGATCCGGGGCGGAGAGGCAGACCTCCGGGTCGTGCAGGACGCCGTCCTCGGTGGACAGCAGATCGTTCTCCTCGGCCAGCGCCTCGAAGTCCTGCGGGGCGAGGCCGGCTTGGGCGAGCGTGGCGGCGATCTCGAAGTCCATCGATACAGTCTAGTAGAGCACCCAGACGACGAGGGTGACGAAGAGGATCACGTCCGCGAACAGCGGACCGTCTCCGAGGAGGACCTTCTCCGGGCTGCCCCCCGCGCCCCGGCGGTGGACGAGGAAGAGATAGCGGAAGAGGCCGAAGAGGACGCAGGGGACGGTGAACTTCAGGCCGTCGGTGCCGAACTTCTGAACGGTCTCCGGAGCGAGCGTGTAGAGAGAGTAGGCGAGGATCGTGCAGGCCGAGACGATGGCGATGAGCTGGTCGAGGAGCGGCAGCGAGTAGAGCGCGAGGTTCTTCCGGTGGGCCTCGGCTTCGCCCTCCAGCGTCGACAGCTCGGCCCGCCGCTTGGCGAGGGCGAGGAAGAGGGCCAACAAGAGCGTGCAGAGGTAGAGCCAGTTCGAGATCGGGACCGCGATCGCGAGCGCGCCGGCCACGACCCGCAAGACGAACCCAGCGGCGATGGCGAACACGTCGAGCAGGACCCAGTGCTTCACCCAGAGGGAGTATGCAAGCTGGAGGACGAGGTAGGCGGCCGACGCCCCGGCGAAGGGACGGGCAAGGAGGGCCGCGCCGCCGAGGCCGGCGGCGGCGAGAAGCGCGGCCGCGACCGCGGCGGCGGCGATGGACAGCTCGCCGCTCGCGATGGGACGAAACCGCTTCTCCGGGTGGAGCCGGTCGCGGTCGCGGTCGAGGATGTCGTTGAAGAGGTAGACGGCGGAGACGAGGGCACAGAAGATGAGGACCGCCGCGGCCTCGCGGGTGACTGAACCGAGCCGCTCGCCCCGGCGCGAGAAGACGAGCGCGGCGAGGAGCGCGCCGTTCTTGAGCCACTGCTTCGGCCGCGCGGAGAGGAGCAAGCCACGGAGGATCCCGCGGCGGGCGGCGACGGGCAGAGGGAGGACCGACCCTTCCGGATTCATGACGGCCGCGAGCCTTATCAGATACGCCCGCGTGGTGACAGAGAGCGGGCGAAGGAATCCCCCCCCCGGATCGAGCCCGGCCGTCGGGGCGGGTCGTCGCGCAGCCATTCATGGCCGCGATCAAAGGCGGCCAAGGGTAGGGCCGTGCTGCGTCTTCCGGACCGCCGGGGCGGTCTTCCAGCGGGGAGGCCAGCTCACCCCGCAGCCCAACCGCACCTCGTCCTCGGCAGGAGCGTCGCCAAACCCTCGCGCGCCACGAGCCTCGTCGGGAGGGAGCCGATCGGGGACGCCGGGTTTTTCTCCGGCCGTGGTAGAAGCCCCCTCATGACTGCCGAAAGAGTTGGAGGACGCGGGCCCCGGGAGCTGCGTACCGTTCAGGTCACGCCCGGCTTCATCAAGCACGCGGAGGGCTCCGCGCTCTGCGAGTTCGGCGACACTCGGGTCGCCTGCACGGTGAGCGTCGAGGAGAAGGTCCCGCCGCATCTCAAGGGTACGGGCAGGGGCTGGCTGACCGCCGAATACGGCATGCTGCCCCGCTCGACCCACACCCGCAGCGAGCGGGAGGCCGCCCGCGGCAAGCAGGGAGGGCGGACGCAGGAGATCCAGCGGCTCATCGGCCGGTCGCTGCGGGCGGCGCTCGACCTGTCGGCCATCGGGACGCGGACGCTGATCGTCGACTGCGACGTGCTCCAGGCCGACGGCGGCACGCGGACGGCGGCGATCACCGGCGGTTGGGTCGCGCTCGCGCTCGCGCTCGGCAAGCTCACCGGGCAGAAGATGCTGCCACGCGAACCGGCCCTGCGGCCCGTCGCGGCGGTGAGCGTCGGCATCGTGGGCGGGCGCTCCCTGCTGGACCTGGACTATGGCGAGGATTCGACCGCGGGCGTGGATCTGAACCTCGTGGGGACGTCCGGCGGAGAGCTGATCGAGGTCCAAGGGACCGGCGAAGGACAGACGTTCTCGCCCGCCGCGCTCGGCGAGCTGGTCGCGCTCGGGTCCGAGGGAATCCGGCATCTCATCGATATTCAGCGCGCGGCCATAGGCTAGGCCGGCGCGGATCGTCCTCGCGATTCGGTCCGGTGCATCGTTGAGTTCGCCCCCTGGAGCCGCCCCTCCTTCTTACGGGGACGCCTCGCGACGCCGTCCCGTGAATCCTGCGGGTTCGAGACCGTCTGGATCTCCCCCCCTCACCCGCCCCTCGCGCGACGCGCTGCTCGCCTGACGCCTCCGTCCCCACCGACCCCGTCCCCGCTGGCCCTATGCCTCGCGACCGGCAACGAGGGGAAGATCCGAGAAATCACGGCGCTCTGTCGGGGGCGGCCGATCGAGCTTACGCCGCTCGATTTCGAGACGGAGGAGACGGGCGATCGCTTCGAGGCCAACGCGCTGCAAAAGGCCGAGGCGGCGGCGCGGCGTACCGGCGGCTGGGCGCTCGCCGACGATTCGGGCCTCCTGGTCGACGCGCTCGGCGGGCTCCCGGGCGTGAGGAGCGCCCGCTGGTCCGGCGGAGGACCGGAGGAGAACAACGCGTGTCTCCTGAGCAAACTATCCGGCGTGCCGCCCGAGCGGCGCGGTGCGGCTTTCCGGTGTGCGCTCGCGCTCTGCCACGCGGGCGGCGACGCCCTCGTCGTCTCGGGCGCGTGCCGCGGCCGGATTGCCCTCGCCCCGCGCGGGACGGGGGGCTTCGGCTACGACCCGCTCTTCGAGATCGCGGAGCTGGGCTATCGCACCTTCGCCGAGGCGAGCCCCGAGGAGAAGGCCCGCCTGTCCCATCGCACCCGGGCCTTCGCGAAGCTCGTGCCGATCCTCTCCCTGCTGGCGCGCCAGCAGGGAGAGGCTGGCTCCCCCCGCACCCCCCATCGACTCTCGCCTTCGCTTCAGCCTGCAAGAGTCTTCGTGCCGCACGAGCATTCTCGGAAGTCGTAGAGCACTGGAGCAGGCCGCGGTTGACGGCTCCCCTCTTCGATGGGGCCCCGGCCGACCAACGGTTCTCCCGGCCACGATCAGTCCGTCAGGGCCGCCGCGCGATCCACGGGACGTCGGGCACGCCCGCGCGCGCATTCGCCGTCCGGGCCATGACGAAGAGCAGGTCCGAGAGTCGATTCAGGAAGATGACCGTCTGTGGGCCGACCGGCTCGGCCCCGGAAAGCGCCACCACCGCCCGCTCGACCCTCCGGCAGACGGTGCGGGCGAGGTGCAGGGCCGCGGCCGCCGGCGATCCCCCGGGCAGGACGAAGTGCTTCTGCGCCGGCAACTCGGCGTCGAGCCGGTCGATGATCGCCTCCAGGGCGGCCACCTCCCCGGCGCCGACCGGTACGACCGCCTTGGAGACCCTCCCGGGCGGCGTCGCCAGCTCCGCCCCGAGCTCGAAGAGACGCGCCTGCAAGCCCGCGAGGATCGCGTCGATCTCGCCGTCGCGCGTCGCGGCCCGCGCGAGCCCGAGGGTCGCGTTCAACTCGTCGACCTCGCCGTAGGCGGCAACGCGCGGTGACGCCTTGGAGGCCGCCTGCCCCCCGAAGAGCGAGGTCTCACCACGGTCGCCGCGCTTGGTGTAAATCTTCACGCGCGGGTCGTCCCTGAAGATCGCCGTTCAACGCCCAAGGCCCGTCCCCCCCACGGAGCGTATGGGACCCGGGAGAATGGCCCGGGGAAAATCGTTCCCGCCGTCCTGCGTTCCTGGTGGAGCGTCTCCTGCCCGGTCCGAAGAGCCCACACGCGAGTTATAACACGGCATGCTCCGCGCGCTGCCGGCCCTCGCCGTGTCGTGTCTCTTCGCCGGCTGTTCCAGCCAGCACGCGCCCGCGGACGTGGCCGGACGGTTCCTCGACAAGTACTACGTCGAGACCGACCAGCGCGCCGCGCTGCCGCTCTGTGCCGGGCCCGCCGCCCGGCGAATCGCCGCGGAGATCGCCGACCTCGACCAGGCGCGCCGGCAGGGGCTCCCGGCCCCCGCGTTCCGGCCGAGGATGTCCTACCGCAAGCTGGGCGCTCGCCCTTCGCCCGCGGCCGGTGAACGGGAGCTCGAGTATGACCTTTCGATCGACAGCTCCGGCGTCCGGCTCGAGAAGCGGGTCGACGTCGACTTGCGTCGGTCTTCCGGCCGCTGGCGCGTCTGGGAGTTCGGCGACACGGACGTGACGCGGCTCCGGTGAGGGCTGCGCTGGCCCATCCGGACCGCGGCCTGGTAGACGGGACCGATGCGGAGTCTCCCGACGGCGCTCGCCCTCGCCTTCTGCCTCTGCGGCTGCCGGCACGGCGGCGACCCTGCCCTTGGCCACGGCTTCTCTGACCGCTTCGACCGGACGGGGCTCGGCTCCGACTGGTTCAACTCCGGGGGCCCCTGGCGCATCGTCGGCGGAGCGCTCTCCGTCGACCACGCCCACAACCACCCGCTCTGGCTTCGCCGCCGCCTGCCCCGCGACGTGCGGATCTCCTTCGACGTCACCGCGCGTTCGCCCGACGGCGACCTCAAGGTCGAGCTGTTCGGCGATGGGAAGAGCTGCGAGTCCGACGAGGCCGTGCGCCGGGACCTCATCTACACCACGACCGGCTACGTCCTCATCTTCGGCGGCTGGCACAACCGCCTGAGCACGCTCGTCAGGGAGAACGAGCACGCCTGGCAATTCCAGCCCGGCGTACCCTCCCGCCGCGACGTGCCGGTCGAGCCGGGCCACACCTACCACTGGATCATCGAGCGGCGCGGGGGCCACCTCGCCTGGTCCATCGACGGCCGGCCGTTTCTCGCCTACGACGACCTTGCCCCCCTCGACGGTCCCGGCCACGACCACTTCGGCTTCACCGATTGGGAGAGCCCCGTGACCTTCGCGAACCTCGTGATCGAGCCGTTGTAGCGCCGGGACCGCGGCGACGCCCTCTCCTCGACGGCTCCTTGAAGGTTACTTCCGCGCGAAGCGACGGACGTAACCGACGAGCGCGTCGATCTGATCGGGGGCGAGCTTGCCTTGCCAACCGGGCATCCGGCGCTGGCCGTTCACGGTGATGCCGTGGAGGATGGCGGAGCGCATCTGCCGGTTGGTCGTCCGCCCCTGCCAGCCCTTGCGCGTGAAGTCCGGGGCGTGGAACTTCCGGCCCATCCGGGTGCGGCCGCGGCCGTCGTCGCCGTGGCAGTTCGCGCACTTGTCAGAGAAGAGGTTCTCGGTCTCGGAGGCGCGGGCGGCGCCGGAGGCGAGGAGCAGGACGAGGACGAGGGTTCGCATGGCCCGGCTGGGAGGATAATCAGGGCGAGGCGGTCTGCACGGCGCACTGCCCCTGGTTGCAGATCGTCTCGGTGCAACCAGCGTCCGCCGTCTCGGAGATCTGCGCCCCGGTGCTGATGCCTCCGGTGGGGAAGCACTTCTGGCAGTAGCCGCAGATGATCGCCGCGAGCTGTCCGTCGAGCCAGCCCCGCTCTCCCGCGTTGATAGGCGGAGTGTAGCTGCGCGCGTAGCAGAGGTACTGGATCGAGGGCTGGTAGAGGGCGCAGTCGGTGTCGGCGGTGCAGGTGCCGGCATCGGAGAAGAGCTGCGTGACCTTGTCCTCGAGGAGCTCCTCGGTCTTGCAGTCGCCGGTCCAGGGCGTGCAGCCGGAGCCAGCCGCGACCTGCCAGCCTCCGTCGCCCCAACCCGCGTCCCCCCAGCCGCCGTCCACGGGCTCGGAGATAGGCGCCGGATAGCATCCCGCGTCGAACGTGTTTTGCGGCGGCTTGCAGGCGGCGGCGACGGAGAGGAGAAGGGAGGCGGCGAGCATTCTGGACATGGGTAACCTCAGGGGAGAGGAACTCTAGCACCTACGCCGGCCGTCCCGGCACGGCGCGGGGGCAGTTTGTGCCCCACCTCCGCACGCGCGTCAACGGGGCGACGATCGTCCGGGCGTCGCCGGTGCGCGCGGCCGGGCGCCCTCCTGTTCGTCTCTCGACGCTCCATCGCCCGCTCTGGTTCAGTGGCGGGCATGCGACAGACCCTATTCCCGTATCTCCCCCTCTCTGCCATCTTGTCTTTCCCTCTCCTCGCCGCTGCCGCGCCGATGACCGTCTCGGCCGTCCGTGAGACAGAAAAGATCCGCCCGTCCGCCTCGCCACCCACCCAGAGCGCCATCGTGCTGTCGTGCGCGCAGAACGAGTTCTGCGCCTTTCAGGTCGCGGTGACGGCCCCTGCCGGGGCGTCGGTCCAGGTGACCGATATCTCGCTCGGCGATCTCTCCGGCCCCGCGGGCGCGCGCCTCTCCGGGAGCGCGGCGCTCGTCTACCGCGAGGGCTGGATGAACGTCACGACCCCTTCGAACGGCGCGGGGGCGACCGGACCCTGGCCCGATCCCATGATCCCCAAGGTCGACGACTTCTACGGCGAGACCCGCAACGCCTTCCCTTGGTCCGTCCCCGCCGGCGAGACCCAGGCGTTCTGGGTCGAGCTGCACGTCCCGAACGGCCAGGCGGCGGGCCCTTACTCCGGCGTGGCGACGGTCACGGGCGGCGGCGCCACCCTGCCGCTCTCGGTGACGATCGATGTGCGCGGCTTCGCCCTGCCCTCGACCGCCTCGCTCCGGTCGGCCTACGGCTTCGACTGGGACGGCCCCTGCATCGGCCACTTCGGCGGCTACGGCGGGCCGAACTGCGACGACGCCCAGCTCGAGGCGCTCAACGCCCTCTACTTCCGGGACGCCCTGAACCACCGGATCACGATCAGCCAGCTCGTCTACGCCCCGCCGGTCCAGAACGGCCAGGGCAGCTTCACGACCTTCGATTCCTTATACGGGCCGTTCCTGAACGGCGATGCGTTGCCCGGATCCGATCAGCTCTCGGGCGCGCAGATCACCTCGATCCAGTACGTGGGCGACCTGGCGTCGGCCTCCTACGCGGCCTGGGCGACCCACTTCAAGGCGCACGGCTGGTTCGACAAGGTCTTCGACTACACCTGCGACGAGCCGCCGGCCACCTGCGCCTGGAGCGACATCCCGAACCGCGCCTCCATCGTTCACGCCGGCGACCCAAACTTCCGTACGCTCGTCACCACGGACATCGCCAGCGCGCAGCAGCACGGCGTCCTCTCGGCGATCGACATCATCGTCCCGATCATCGACGCGATGTTCAACGGCGGCAGCAGCACCCGGGCGAGCTACGACACGTTCCTGACCGAGCCGAACAAGCTCCTCTGGATGTACCAGTCCTGCGAGCCATCGAGCAGTTGTACAAACGGCGACACGACCGACAACCTCCTCGGTTGGCCGACCGACTTCATCGACGAGGCGGCCATCGGGAACCGCGTCATGCCCTGGATGGACTTTCTCTATCAGACGACCGCGGATCTCTACTACGACACGACCTACGCGATGGCCACCCAGGACGCGTGGCAGAGCCAGTACGAGTTCGGCAACAACGGCGACGGGTCGTTTTTCTATCCCGGCAAGCCGGCGATCATCGGCGGCACCCATGACATCCCGATCGAGAGCTTCCGGCTGAAGATGCTGCGCGAGGGGATGCAGGACTACGAGTACCTGCACCGGCTCGACACGCTCGGCGACGGGGCCTTCGCCCGGACCGAGCTGTCGCGTGTCGTGACCAACGCGGGCGACTTCACCTCCGACCCGGCGGTCCTGGACCAGGCTCGGCTCGACATGGCCGCGGAAATCGAGAAGGATCTGGGCACGGCGCCGGGGGGCGGATCGAGCAGCAGTTCGGGAGGGAGCGGGAGCAGCTCGGGCGGCTCGGGCAGCGGCGGATCGGCTACGAGCGGTGGATCGAGCGGCGCGACGGCCACGAGCAGCTCGGGTGGCAGCGCCGGCCCCGACGGCGGGGAAGCCGCCGACGCGGGGACGATGGCGAAGGACGCCGGCTCGGGTGGTGTCCGGAGCGACGCTGGCAGCCCCGCCACGGGTGACAAGACCTCGTCCCCCGATGGCGGCGTCCCCTCGAACGGAGGGGACGGCGGCCTCGCCACGGCCGGGATTTCCAAGGTGGTCCATATCCCTGCCCCCCTGCCCGCCTCGTGCGGATGCGGCAACGGGCCTGGCTCTCGGAGCGCCGCGGTCGCGGATGTCATGCTCCTCGCTCTTGCAGCGATCACGCTGCGGCGGCGGGGCAAGCGGGTCCCCGCTTGATCTGCCTGGCCCTCGCAGCGCGGCCTCCGGGGGCCAGGCGCCCAGCGCGGCCAGGAAGCCGGCCGGGCTGCGACGTTCGGACCGCCTCATGGCGGTCCGGAAGCAGGGGAGGCCAACTCCCCCAACCCTCGCCCTCAGACCGCAGCCTTCGTAAACCCCCCCTGAATCTCTAGTAGGAGACTCGGTCCCTCGCCGCCTGCCCAGGGAGAGGGGCGGCGGGGGAAGCTTTCTGGGAACGACTCGAGGGCTGCTTCGAGCTACTTCGACGCGTGGCCCGTCTCGACGTCGAGCTGGTGCCAGGCCTTGTCGGCGCGTTGGATGACGGCCTGCCGGACCGCATCGGAGAGCGTCTTCATCCGGCTGACCATATCCTTGAACGACGCGAGGTCGAGGCTCATGAGCGCATAGTAGGTCCCCGACGAGGAGATCCAGCTCTCCTGGAGCGCCGCGCCCGGGAGCTCGGTGTCGGTGATGTTCTTCGACACGTCCTCGGCGTGCTGCTCGTCGGCCGCGGCCTTCCCGTAGTCGCCGCCGCCGGTGGTCGTCGCCTGGTAGTCGTGGAACGCGGCGCGGACCTCGTCGTTGATCTGCCGCGCGATGTCCGTCCGCCCGCGCGCCTCGGCACCCGAGCGCGCGATCGAGGGATTCGCCGTGCCCCCGAAGGAGCCGACGCCGCAGATCACGTCCTTCTTCAGGTACTTCGCGCAGCTCCCCGTGACCCAGGTCGGCGCACCCTTGAACTCGTCGGCCATCGCGCTCGGGCCGCCGGCCTTGTTGACGACCTGCGCGCTCGTGCAGCCGACGCCGGCCGCGGCGAGCGCCCCGAAGAACATCCAGCGAATCATCCCCTTACTGTCCATGTCGATCTCCTCGTGCACGAGCGGGGCAGAGCTACGCGGCTCGCCCCTGGGAAAGAGCCCTCTACCTAGCACGACCGGCAGACGGGCGCGAGCGGACTCCTATTCACCTTGTCTTTCATGGCCGGCGGCCCGCGAGCCACCGGCAGGCGGGCGCGAAGCCCTCGCGACAGGCGCGCCGGTAGAACCCCCACGCCCGCGGCCAGCTCTGCGGCACGCCGAGGCCGCCCACGTACAGCGCGCCCAGGTTGTTGCACCCGAGGCCGCTCCCGCGGGCGCACCCCTGCTCATAGAGACGGGCGGCGCCGGCGTAATCCTGCGCCACGCCCCGGCCGGTCTCGTAGAGCCAGCCGAGCGCCGTGCAGCCTTGCGCGTTGCCACCCCCGCACCCGCTCGTGTAGAGGCGGGCCGCCTCGGCCGCGCCGCCGCCCGGACCGTCGTCGTGCGACAGGAGATCGCCGAGCTCGACGCAGGCTGCCGGGTGGCCGTCGCTGCAACCCTGGCCGAGCGACCCCGTCCGCATCGGGATGCTCATGGGAACGCCGTTGCGGACGACCCCGAGGGTGACCGCCGTGCCCGGCCAGACCGCGGCGACCGCGCGCCGCAGATCTTGCGGGTCGCGGACCGGCGCGCCGTCGAACGAGACGATCACGTCGCCCGCGCCGAGCCCGGCGTACGCCGCCGGCCCGTCGCGCCAAGCCCCCGCGACCCGTACACCGCCCGTCACGCCGAGCGAGGCGAGCCGTCCGGGCGGGATCGGTTGAATGTCGAGGCCGAGCCACCCTCCGGATCGGGGCTGGCGCCCCGGGGGCGGGAGAGCGACCCCTGCGCCGTCCACGGGAGGCGCGGCCGCCGCGGGCACCGGCGCGGCCGCCGCCTGGCCGACGGAGAGCAGCGGGAGATCCGGACCGACCTCGCCGAGACCACGGGCAAGGACGATCCTCCGGCCGTCCGGGGTGGCCGAGAGGTCCGGATCCTGCTGGCGCCCGCCCGCGAGCACGGTCCCCATCGAAAGACGAAGGTACGAGTAGACCTGTTCGACGGTGACCGGTCCGGCGCGGTCCTGCTCGCCCCAACCGCGCAGCGCCCCCAGAAGGAAGTAGGTGAAGAGGCCGTGCCGAGCCTCGGGAAGCGGACCGCTCGTCTGGTCCCACCTCGCCGCGGTGAAGACCGCGCCGCGGGGAAAAACGCCGACCGAGGGCGACGGGAGGATCGGCCGCAGTCCTCGGGCGAGCAAGGTCCCTCCGCTCTCCTTCCCCGAGAAGCAGGCGTCGAGCAGGACCACGACGTGCTCCGCGGGCGAGGCGGAGAGCGCGTCGAGGAGCTTCTGGCGCGAGATGCTGCGGCTGCCCAGATCGTCCGGTTGGGCATCCACGCCGACGAGGAGCCCATCCCGCCGCGAGAAGTCGGGCGCCCCGTGACCCGCGAAGTAGAACCAGAGGATTCCGCCCGGCCCTGCCTGCGCCGCGCGCTTCCGTATCTCGCGCTCGATCCGGTCGTTGGTCCCCTCCGCGTTGGCCAGCACCGAGACGCGCTCGGCCGGGACGCCGCGGTCGAAGACCAGGAACTTCCAGACGTCCTTCGCGTCCCGCTCGGCGAAGGGGACGGGATCGACGAAGGCGTACTTCTCGATGCCGACGACCACCGCGGCGTCCTCTCGCGCCCCGTTCGGATGGTCGGGCCAAGTCCCCACGGGCGGCAGGCTCCCGGCGGGGCGAGGCACGGCGAGGAGCAGAAGGAGCACGAGCGGCGGCGCCATAACCGGCGGGGGAGTGTACACCCGGGGCCCCCCGAAGCGTGATCCTCCCCTCCCCGCGAGTCGCCCGGCGCGGCTCGTTCACCGCGTTGACCGGTCGCCCCGGCGAGCGTAACACCAAGGAAGCGATGCTGCCCCTGCCGCCCTTCACCTACCACGCGCCCGCGACGCTTCCGGAGGCGCTCTCGCTCCTTTCCGAGCACGGGATGGACGCGCTGCCGATGGCGGGGGGCACCGATCTGCTCGTGAACCTGAAGCACCGGCTCTACGACGCCCGGCACGTCGTCGGGCTGCGTGGCTTGCCCGAGCTGCGCGGCATCCGGGAGGAGCCGGACGGGGCCGTGGTCCTCGGCGCGCTCACGCCGATCGCCGAGTTGACCCGCAACCCGCTCGTCCGCTCGCGGCTGCCGTCGCTCGCCGCCGCCGCGGGGGCCATCGCCGGCCCGCAACTGCGCGAGATGGGGACGCTCGGCGGGAACCTCTGCCTGGACACCCGCTGCGTCTACGTGAACCAGAGCCGCTTCTGGCGGCAGGCGCTCGGCGGCTGCTTGAAGAAGGACGGGACGACCTGCCACGTCGTGCCCGGCGGACGCAACTGCGTGGCCGCGGCGTCGTGCGACACGGCGCCGGTGCTCGCCACGCTCGGGGCGCGGGTGAATCTCGCCTCCGTCGCGGGGGAGCGCGAGGTGACCGTCGCGGCGCTCTACGTCGCCGACGGGATCCGGAACCACGTGCGCCGGCCGGACGAGTTGCTCGTCTCCGTGCGCGTGCCGCCGCTGCCCGCGGGGCTCGTCGCGGGGTTCGCCAAGCTCCGGATGCGGGAGGCGATCGACTTCCCCGCGCTCTCGATCGCGGTCGCCCTCCTCGCGCCGGGCGGACGGGTCGAGCGGGTCGCGGTGACGGTTGGGGCGCTCGCGGCGCGGCCGCATGCGGTCGCCGGCCTCGAACGCTTCCGCGGTCGGATCTGGGGACGCGACGTCGCCGATGAGATCGGTGCGCTCACGCGCCGGCAGTGCCACCCGCTCGCCAATATCAACGTGGACCCCGAGTGGCGGCGCGAGGTCCTTGCCGTCCACGTCAGGCGGGCGTTCGCGGCCGCGGGCGCCCTGCCCGCGGGGTGATCGGATGTTCCCAGAGATTGGCCCATGACTCGAACGCTCGGCTTGGAGCGTGGGGACGAGTCCCCTCCCGGTTGCCAGGAGAGGGCCGTCCCCCACACCTGCGGCGAGTGCATCTGCCCGGCCCGGGGCGGCGTGCTGCCCCCGGGCGGCCTCGTCTGCGCGGACGCGGGCCGCCCGCCACCCTGCCTGACCTGCATGTAGGGCGGGGGCCTCTCCCCGCCGAGATCGCCCTGGGTCGGACGCCCGCGCCCCGATCCTCGCGCGGGGCGGGAGACGAGGCGCCGCTACCTCCCGAGGACGGCCGGCAGCCCGCCGCGCCAGGCGTCAGCGAGCCGCGAAACGGACAGCCCGACGAGGCCGGCGACGGCGAGCGCGTCACCGCCGACGACCCCCAACGTGGAGAACGGCGCCCTGGCCGCCGCGGCCGCGCGCTCGACCTCCTCCCGCCGCTCGGGGCCAAACGAGACGACGATGCGCGAGGGCTCCTCGGAGAAGAGGGCGAGATCCGCGCGGTGGTCGCCGGGATCGAGCGCGAGCCGCGCGCCGTACCTCTCGCTCGGGGGTCCCATGATGCAGCACTCGGCGAGCGTGACGAGGAGGCCGCCGTCCGAGCAGTCATGGGCGGAGGAGAGGAGCCCCGCGCGGACCATCGTCCGGCACGCGAGCTGGACGGCCTTCTCCAATTCGAGGTCGAGCGGCGGTGGCCGGCCCGCGGTGACGCCGGCGAGGGCCGCGCGCTCGCTGCCGCCGAGCTGCGGGGGTCCTCCCCAGGCACGGCCGAGCAAGGCCACGAGGTCCCCGGGCCGGCGGAACCACGCGACGGCCGTCTTCCGGCAATCGTCCACCCGCCCAACGACCGCCACGGCCGGCGTCGGCTGAATGGCGCGCCCCTCCGTCTCGTTGTAAAGGCTCACGTTCCCCGAGACGATCGGCACCGCGAGCGCCCGGCAGGCGTCGGAGAGGCCGCGGATCGACTCGGAGAGCTCCCACATGATCTCCGGTCGCTCCGGCGAGCCGAAGTTGAGGCAGTCGGTGAGCCCGAGCGGCTCGGCGCCGACGCAGGCGAGGTTGCGGCACGCCTCCGCGACCGCGTGGCGCGCGCCCTCGTATGGGTCGAGGAAGCAGAAGCGGGAGTTGCAGTCGGCCGAGAGCCCCAGTCCGAGCGGGCCGCCCTCGATCCGCACCAGCGCGGCGTCGCCGCCCGGACCGACGACGCCGCCGAGCCGGACCTGGTGGTCGTACTGGCGGAAGACCCACTCCTTGCTCGCGATGTTCGGGCGGGAGAGGAGCGAGAGCAGGGCCCCCGCGAGGTCGAGCGGGGGGAGCGCCACGGGATCGAAGCGCCGGCGGTCCGCGAGATCCCTGGGAGGGGCCGCCGGGCGATCGTAGGAAGGCGCGCCGTCCGTGAGCGGCCCGATGGGAAGGTCCGCGGCAAGCTCCCCGCGGAAGAAGGCCTGGAGCCGGCCCGTGTCCGTGACCTCGCCGACGACCGCCACCGAAAGATCCCACTCGCGGAAGACCGCCTCCACTTCGGCCTCACGGCCGGCGGCGGCGACGAGGAGCATGCGCTCCTGCGACTCCGAGAGGAGGATCTCATAGGGGGTCATCCCGGTCTCGCGGACCGGCACGCGGTCCAGATCCAGGCGGATGCCGTTGCCGGCTCGACCGGCCATCTCGACGGACGAGGAGGTGAGGCCCGCCGCGCCCATGTCCTGGATCCCGACGAGGCAGTCGGACTTCATCAGCGTGAGACACGCCTCTAGGAGGAGCTTCTCGGTGAAGGGGTCGCCGACCTGGACCGTCGGCCGTTTCTCCTCGCTGCCCGCCCCCAGCGAGGCCGAGGCCATCGTCGCCCCGTGGATGCCGTCGCGACCCGTGCGGGCGCCGGCGTAGATCACCGGGTTGCCGAGGCCCGCCGCGCTGCCGCGGAAGATCCGGTCGGCCTTGACGATCCCGACGGTGAAGGCATTCACCAGGCAATTGCCGTCGAAGCTCTCGTCGAAGGCGATCTCCCCGCCCACCGTCGGGACGCCGATGGCGTTGCCGTAACCGCCGATTCCGGCGACGACCCCGGCGAGCAGGTACGCCGTCCGCGGGTTCCCGGGCGCGCCGAAGCGCAACAGGTCGAGCGAGGCGATCGGCCGGGCCCCCATGGTGAAGACGTCGCGGAGGATTCCTCCCACCCCGGTGGCCGCCCCCTGGTAGGGCTCGATGAAGCTCGGATGGTTGTGGCTCTCCATCTTGAACACCGCGGCGAGGCCTGACCCGAGGTCGACCACGCCGGCGTTCTCGCCGGGGCCCTGGAGCACCTGCGGTCCCGAGGTCGGCAGCCCCCGCAGCAGGCGGCGGGAGGACTTGTAGGAGCAGTGCTCGGACCACATGACGGAGAAGATGCCGAGCTCGACGAGGTTCGGATCGCGGCCGAGGACCTCCTGGATACGGGCATACTCCGCGGGGGTGAGCCCGTGCCGGGCGATCGTCTCCGCGTCGATGGCGCTCACCACCTCAGCCTCCTCCGTCCGGCGACTCCGTCTGGTCGTCGAGGTCGACCTTGCCCAGGGTCTCCTGCCAGACGAGGCGCAGCGCGCGCCGGCGCACGGCCGGGGCGACGGTCCCCGACAGGACGAGCGTCGCGCCCAGGTAATGGAGCGAGAGCCCCGTGACGCGGGCCGCATCGAGGCGCAGCTTCATGTCGCGGAGCTGCGCCTGCAGGGCCGGCAGATCGAAGACGAGCCGCAGGTGGCTTCCGTCGAACAGGTCGGTCGCGAGCAGCGCGAGGAGCGCGCGGCGGCAGCGGCCGTCCGGCACCGCGGCATGCAGGAAGTGCTCGCCGTCGACGACCCGCTCCTGGACCCCGGGGCAGGCCGCGCGGGCCGCCGCCCAGAGCTCGGGGCTCGCGGAGGGCGCGGGCGCTCCAGATTCCCCCGGGCCCCGCACATACAGCCGCCAGGCGTCGACCTCGCCGTTCTCGAACAGGTAGACGAGGCCGCTCCCGGGGCGGAGCGGCGTGAGCCTCAAGGCACCCGATGGCAGCCGCTCGGCGCGCGCGAGGTCCGCGGGTTCCACCTCGGCGGCCTCGAGGTACTCCCCCGCGAGGAGCTGCGTCTCCCCGGCGGTGGCCTCGACGATCCGGCCGACGGGCAGCGCCGCGGCAAGGGCGGGTCGCGCGAGCACGAAGACGACCAAGGCGCAGCGCGCGCCCCTCGCCGGACGAAGGGCTTGTGAATGAATCCCCGGATCGGCGGCCTGGCGACGGGAGGGGCTCGCTCCACCGGCTCGCAGTCGCCCCGGACGCGGGCTCTCTTCGCCGGCGAGAGGCCAGCGCGCAGGCAGAAGATCGGGCGGAATCTCTCCTGCCTGCCTGGAGAGCTCGTCCTCGCGCTGAACGGTCAGCATCGGAGAAAGGCTTCGAGGATCCGACGGCCGTCGACGTTGCCGAGCACCGCCTCGCTCGCCCGCTCGGGATGCGGCATCAGGCCGACCACGTTGCCGGCGCGATTGGCGACGCCCGCCACGTTGCCCTCGGCGCCGTTGGGGTTGGCGGCCCGGGTCGTCTCGCCCGCCTCGTCGCAGTAGCGAAGGAGCGTCCGCCCGGTCGCCCCGTCGCCGTCGAGCCCCCCCGGACCCCGCTGGTAGCGCCCCTCGGCGTGGGCGATCGGCAGGCGCAGGACGGTCCCGGGAGAGAGCCCCCGCGTCGCGGCGGAATCGGCAGACTCCACGCGGACGAACGTGTCCGCGCAGACGAAGCGCAGCCCCTCGTTGCGCCCGAGCACGCCCGGGAGGAGGCCCGCCTCGCAAAGGATCTGGAAACCGTTGCAGATCCCGAGGACCGGGCCGCCGGCGTCCGCGAACCGCCGCACCTCGCCCATCACCGGCGAGAAGCGGGCGAGGGCCCCGCAGCGCAGGTAATCGCCGTACGAGAAGCCGCCGGGCAGGATGACGTGAGTCGCGCCCGACAGGCTCGTCTCCTTGTGCCAGACGAAGCGGGCGCTCGCGCCCAACACGTGCGCGACGGCGTGATAGGCGTCGTGGTCGCAGTTCGCGCCGGGGAAGACGACGATGCCGACCACGGGCTAGGAGGCGGGTGGGAAATGGCTGCCTGCTGCGAAAGCCGATCCCCTCGCTGCGACGGGCGGCCTCGCCGCTTCGCTGCTCGACGTACTGCAAAGAGTACGTCTCCGCGGTTCACTCTTCGGGCGCCCATCTCGCTTCGGTCTCGGCTTTCTCACGACGGCACCCATTTGACACCAGCCTCCTAAGGCGTCCCGGGGACGTCGACCCGGAAGCTCTCGACGACCGGATTCACAAGGAGCCTCCGGCACATCTCCTCGACCGAAGCGCGCGCGGCCATGGGGTCGGTTTCCGCCAGCTCGATCTCGAGATACTTCCCCAGCCGGACGTCCTGGACCTTCGAGAAGCCGAGTGCTTCGAGCGAGCCTCGGACCGCGTTTCCTTGCGGGTCGAGCACGCCGGGTTTCAGGGTCACATACACCCGCGCCTGCATGAGTCTCCCTAACCCTCGCACGCGAACCCGTCAACAGCCCGGGGTGCCGATGAGGGCGCGTCTTCTCTCCCGGGACTCGGCCGCCCTGCTCCCGGGCGCGTCGATCACCGGGGACCAGGGCGCCGGGGGCACTACTCGCCAGTCGTGAAGTCGTCGCGGCGGTTCTGCGCCCAGCAGGACTCCGTCGACTCGGAGCAGCTCGGGCGGTCCTTGCCGTAGCTGACCGTCTTCATCTGCTTCTTGGCGACGCCGAGGTTCAGCAGGTACTTCATCGCCGCGTTGGCGCGCCGCTGGCCGAGGTGGAGGTTGTACTCCTCGGTGCCGCGCTCGTCGCAGTTGCCGGCGATGCTCAGCCGGGCGTCGCCCTTGGTCTTCAGGCAGTCGGCGTTCTTCTGGAGGGTGGCCTTGGCGTCCTCGTCGAGGGTCGCCTCGTTGTAAGCGAAGTGGATGGGGTTGAACGAGCAGCCCACCGGCGCCTGACAGGTCCCGTCGACGCACTTCTGGCCGCTCGGGCAGTCGGTGTCGGCCGCGCACTGGGGCTTCACCTGGCAGCGGTTGTTCTTGCAGACCTGGCCGGCGCCGCAGTCCGTGTCCTTCTCACACTCGATGATGCACTTGCCGTCGCGGCAGATCTTCGGCGACTTGCAGTCGGCGTCGCTCGCGCACTCCGGCTTGGGCACGCACTTGTTGGCCTGGCACTGGAAGCCCGCCGGGCAGTCCGAGTCCTTGCCGCACTCCTGGCAGGTCCCGTCGATGCAGACGCCCTTGTGGCCGTCGCGGTTGCAATCGGACGTGTCATTGCACTTCGGATAGGACGGCCTACAACCCACGGCGAGCAGTGTTGCACTGGCGAGAACACCGAGCGACAACGTGAATCGAGACGACATATCGTAAGCCCTCCTGAAGGCTTTGTGGACGGCGGCCTTTTAGCACCGTCCGGGGGGATGTCAACAGGAAACCGCGGCTCCGCGGATTCATCCGTTCGCCGTCCAACCGCCGCCCGGCCGCCCGTATTCCCGAGGCGGCTACCGCCCGGCGAGCCTTTCGGGCCACCGGTAGAGCATCAGGTAGACCACGATCCCGCTCGCCGAAACGAACATCCAGATGGGGAACGTCCAGCGGGCGATCCGGCGGTGGGCGCCAAAGCGCGCGGAGAGCGAGAGGTACAGCGTGACGCCGGCGAGCGGGACGACGGCGCCCGCGAGGACCATGTGCGGGAAGAGGATGGAGAGGTAGAGCTCGCGCCAGGGCCCGCGTCCGGCGAACGTCCGGGTCCCGTGGAAGGCCGCCCGCGTGAGGTAGCCCGCGAGGAAGAGCGTCGAGGCGAGGGCGGCGGAGAGCATGGCCCGCCGGTGCAGGTCGCGCCGGCCGCGGCGGATGGCCCAGTACCCCGTGGCGAGACAGACCGCCGAGAGGGCGTTGAAGCCGGCGTTGATCCCGCCGAGATACGGCACGAGGGCGCGGAGCACGGGTCAGTTCGCGAGCCGCCGCGCGTCGCGGGCGAGCCGGGCGGTGGAGTCGGCGTCGTCGCCGTAGTAGCCGCGGATGTGCCCGCGCTGGTCGACGAGGACGAGCCGCTCGTCGTGGACGACCGCACCCTCGCCGGCGTCCACGTCGCCGGAGGCCATCGTGAGCAGGAAGCCGCGGGTCACGAGCGTCCGGATCCGCTCGGGCGGCCCGGTGAGGAAGCTCCAGCGGGAGAAGTCCGCGCCGGCCCGCTCGCCGTAAGCGCGCAGGACCGCGGGGCTGTCGTGGACCGGATCGACGGTGAAGCTCACCAGGCGGATCGAGCGATCGCGAAGGCGCCTCTGGAGCGACGCCATGCGCATCGTGATGAGGGGGCAGGCCGCGGTGCAGCGGCTGAAGACGAAGCCGGCGATCCAGGGATGTCCGGAGAGCTGCGCGCTGCCGAAGCTCTCGCCGTTCTGGTCGGTGAGCTGGAACACGGGGACGGCCGCGATGTCCGGCAGCGGCGGCCGCGGGCGGCACCTGCCGAGCCAGAGGGAGACGAGGCCGGTCAGCCCGCCCAGCACGAGGCCGGCGAGCGCCCCGCGGGCGATGCCCCGGAGGAGCCGCGCGCGGGGCTCGCCGGCGCGGCCGATCGCCTCGTCCTGGGGGGCGTCATCCACGGACGCTTCTTAGCGCCGCCCTCGCCCATCCCGCAACCTCTAGGCCCTCCGCCGGCAGGCGACGATCGCCGCCGTGAGCGTGAGCGCCGTGAAGCCTCCGAGGACGGCGAGCGAGGCTCCCGCGCCCGCGGGCACGGCCGCGGACAGACCGGGCGGGAGGCGGCCTCCGTACAGGGCGATCCGCACGGTGCCGACCGCGTACGAGAGGGGATCGCAGCGCAGGACCGCCGCAAAGGCGGGCAAGCGCGAGGACGGGGGGAACATCGCGCCGGAGACGACCCAGAGCGGCAAGAGGAGGGTCATCTGGATCGCGTGGAACGCCTGGAGGTTGTCGAGCCACCAGGCGACCGCGAAGCCCAGCGCCGCGAGGGAGAAGGCGCCGAGCGCGAGGGCGGAGAGGAGGAGCGGGAGGTCGATCGCCCGGAGCGGGAACCCCGCCGCGGGGGCGAGCAGGAGAAAGAGCGCCGCCTGGAGGAGCGCGAGGGTCGCGGCCCCCAGGCAGCGGCCGACGACGAGCGCCGCCCGGGAGCCGGGCGCGACGAGGACCGGCAGGAGGAAGCCGGCGTGGCGGTCCTCGATGACCGAGACCGTGGCGAAGATCGAGGCGAAGACGATCACCATCAGGACGACGCCGGGGAAGAAGTACTGGAGGTAGCCGACCGAGGCGCCCGGCATCCGGAAGGTCGCGGCCATCCCGGACCCGATGATGGCCCAGAAGAGGATCGGCTGTCCGAGCGCGCCCAAGAGGCGGCTCGGCTGCCGCAGGAAGCGGATCACGTCCCGGCGCCAGAGGACCGTGGCGACGGTGAGATCGGCCGCGAGAGGCGAGGGCTCGCACCCCTCATCGCGCCTCACCTCCGTAGGAGCATCCCCAACTCTTTGCGCGGCGAGAGCGTCCTCGGGAGCGGTCGTTCCGGAGCTTCGCCGCCCGCGAGAGGCCGTCCGGTCACCTGCAGGAAGACGTCGGCGAGCGACGGCCGGCGCAGGGAGACGCTCTGGAGCGCGCCGGCCGGCAGGGCCTCGACGATCCGGGGGATCCACTCGTGGCCCCGCGTCCGCTCGAGGTGGAGGGTCCGCCCGGACAGCCGCACGTCCCCGCCGAACCGGGCGGCGAGCGCCGCGCGCGAGAGCTCCGGCGATCGCCCCTCGGCGAGCTCGAGGTCGATCACGTCGCCGGCGACCCGCCGCCGCAGCTCCTCGACGGTCCCCTCGGCCGCGGCCCGCCCGCCGTGCAGGATGAGCAGCCGCCCGCAGCGCTCGGCCTCCTCGGGCCGGTGGGTGGTGACGAGGACGGTGAGGCCCTCCTCCCGGCGGAGCGCGTCGAGGCGCCGCCACGCGCGCTGGAAGGACGCCTCGTCGAGGCCGGCGGTCGGCTCGTCGAGGACGAGGATGGACGGGCCGTGGATCAGCGCGCGCGCGAGCTCGAGCCGGCGGCGCATCCCGCCCGAGTAACGCTCGACCGGCTCGTCCGCCCGATCGGAGAGCTCCGCGAAGTCGAGGAGCTGCTCGGCGCGCCGCCGCGCCTGCGCGCGCGCGACGCGGTAGAGCGCGGCCCCGAGCACGAGGTTCTCGCGGGCCGTCAGCTTGAGATCGAGGCTGCCCGCCTGAAAGACCACGCCGAGCCGGCTGCGCAGCGTCCGGTCCCCCGCGCGCACGGGGCGCCCCTCGAGGCGGAAGGTCCCCTGCTGCGCGGTGAGCAGGCCGGTGAGGACGTGGAACGTCGTCGTCTTCCCCGCGCCGTTCGGGCCGAGGAAGCCGAAGACATCCCCGCGGTCGATCGAGAAGGAGAGCCCGTCGAGGACCTGGCGCGCGCCGTACGCGTGGCGCAGAGAGGAGGCGGAGAGGAGCGGGGGCGCGGGCGCGATCGCCACCTTCTACCCGTGGGTCGCGTCGAGGAGGAGCGCGCCGGAGAGGACGAGGAGGTAGAGGATCGAGTAGGCGAAGAGGCCGCCCGCCCACCTCCGGGTCGCGGCCGAGAGGGAGGAGGGACGGAGCCCCGACGAGGCCCAGGCCAGGAAGACGATCCCCGCGGCGGCCGCGACCGCGAGGTAGCCCCTGCCCGCGAGGCCGAGCGGGGTCGCGGCGAGCGAGGCCGGCACGAGCAGGGCCGTGTAGAGCAGCAGGTGGCGCCGCGCCGCCGCCTCGCCCTTCACGAGCGGCAGCACCTTGAAGCCGCCGCGGGCGTAGTCGTCCTGGAGGCAGAGGGTGATGGCGAGGAAGTGGGGGAGCTGCCAGAGGAACAGGACGAGGAAGAGCCAGAGGCCGGGCCGCCCGATCCGTCCCGTCACCGCGGTCCAGCCGATGAGCGGGGGGAGGGCGCCGGGGACCGCGCCGGCCAGGAGCGCCTTGGGGGTCCGCGTCTTGAGCGGCGTGTAGACCCAGACGTAGCCGGCGAGCGCGAGGGCGGCGAGCAGCGCGGGGAGCGGCCCGGCGAACGCGAGCAGAACGGCGAGCCCGGCCGCCGCGAACCCCGCGCCCGCGGCGAGCCCTGCGCCCGGCGAGAGCCGTCCGGCGGCGAGCGGCCGCCGGCGCGTCCGCTCCATGCGCGCGTCCGCCTCCCGCTCCATCCAGCAGTTGAGGGCGTTCGCCGCCCCGACGACGAGCGCGGTCCCCGCCAGCGTGGCCGCCACGAGCAGGCCGCCGGGGTGGCCGGGGGCGAGGAAGATCCCGGTCGCGGCGGTGGCGAGGACGACCCCCGTCACCCGCGGCTTGGTCAGCGCGAGGACGTCGCCGCCGGCCGCGAGCGCCGACGAGGGGGCGAGGACCGATTCCATCTACGCGGCCTCCAGCGCGCGGGCGGGCGCGGCGATCGGCAGGGCGGCCGCCTCCGGCCCGGCGAGCGAGAGGCGCAGGGAGAGGACGGCGGCGAAGAGGAGCGATCCCGCCGCCAGGTGCGCGGTCACCGTCGCGACGTCGAGGTAGGAGAGCACGCTCGCGAGGCCGAGCCCGACTTGGACGAGGACGAGCAGGACCGCCGCCGCCGCGAGCCGGCGCGGCGGCGCGGCGGCGCTCTCCCGCCAGGTCCGGGAGGCCGCGAGGACGACGAGCCCCGCGACCGCCAGCGCGAACAGCTCGTGCGCGCGGATCGTCCACGCCGGCCCGTCGGCGGCGGCCGGCCAGAACGAGCCGCCGCAGGAGAGGATCGCGGCGTTGCAGGCGAGCCCCGCGCCGGTGTGGCGCACGAAGGCGCCGAGCAGGAGCTGCGCGTAGACCGCGGCGGCCGCGACCGCCGAGAGGGCCCGGGCGCTCCCCGCGGCCGGCGCCGCCCGCGGCGCGGGCTCCCGCGTCGCGAAGACCGCCCAGATCACGCTCGCGAAGAAGGCCTGCGAGACCGCCAGGTGCGCGACCCGGATGACGAGCGGCAGCCGGAGGAGCACGGTCAGCCCGCCGAGGAGGGCCTGCGCGAGGACGAGGCCGAGGGCGGTGAGACCGGCGCGCCGCGCCGCCCCGCCGCGCCGCCAGCCGGCGGCCGAAAAGAGCGCGGTCAGCGTCGCGACCGCCGCCGCGACATAGCGGTGGCCCACCTCGAAGAAGACGCGCCCCGAGAGCTTCGGGAAGGCCTCCCCATGGCAGAGCGGCCAGTCGGGGCAGGCGAGCGCCGATTCCGTCGCCCAGACGAGCCCTCCGGCGACCACGAGGAGGAACGTCGCGCCCGCGGTGACGAGCGCGAGCCGATGGATCGGAGCCCGCAATTCAGAGGGTATCTAATGACCCCGCCCAGGAGGATCAAGGTGGCGGCTTTAGAGTGTGTGAATGAATCTCCGGACCGAACCCGGCCGTCGAGGCGGTCCCAGATGCGAGGCGCGGCAACGAGGCATGCTCGCTGGAGCATGCCGCAGTTGACGGAACGAAGCAGATGGGCCCGGATCGGCGGCCTGGCGACGGGAGGGGATTCGTTCACACACTCTCACCAGCCGCGAGGCGAACGGTCGCCCTGGGACGCGACGCGCGCCCTGACGAGGGGGCGGACCGCCCCCTCGCTACCGCTTCGCCCAATCGCGCAGCTTCGCGTGGACGGCCCGGAGCCGCTCCGTCGCCTCGGCGGCCACCGGCGCGAGGGACGGCTGGTCGACGACCTGGAACAGCGAGCGCGGGTTCGCGATCGAGATGACCGTCGCGTCCGCCTCCTTCCAGAGGCAGACGTTGCAGGGGAGCAGGAGCCCCACGAAGGGATCGGCCGTGAGCGCGCGGTGGGCGAGCTTCGGGTTGCAGGCCCCGAGGATCAGGTAAGGGCCCATGTCCACGCCGATCTTCTGCTTCAGGGTCGCGGCGGCGTCGATCTCCGTCAGGATGCCGAAGCCCTGTTCGGCGAGCGCCTCGGCGACCCGTTTCCGGCTCTCCTCCATGGAGAGGCCCGGGAAGCGGGCGGTGAATCCGTACTCGGGTCCTTCGGT
This sequence comes from Myxococcales bacterium, assembly GCA_021807105.1. Lineage (GTDB taxonomy): Bacteria > Myxococcota > Myxococcia > Myxococcales > JAKAPL01 > JAKAPL01. Next base: position 50,811 of record JAKAPL010000008.1, read on the forward strand.
CGCGGGGTTCATGTTCGTCTCCTCGGTGTGGGCGCTCCGGCTGCTCGAGAGAGCCATTGTAGGCCCCGCAGGGTTCGGCCGCGAGCCCGGGAGCGGCGCGAACGCGGCCACGGGGGAAGGCGGAGATCGGGAGGCTCCCTGCCCGGCGGCGAGAGACCCCTCCCTCCTCGCGAGAGACCCCTCGGAGTCGATGAGAGAGGCCTCCGAGGGGCCCTGAGAGGCCTCCGAGGGGGCCTGAGAGGCCTCTGAAGGGCCCTGAGAGGCCTCCGAGGGGCCCTGAGAGGCCTCCGAGGGGCCTTGAGAGGCCTCCGAGGGGCCCTGAGAGGCCTCTCAAGGGACGAGGAGCCCCCTCCTCGGCTCCGGGGCTGAAGGGTTCGAGGGTGCAGCGTCGATGAGCAACGACGGGCGGGCTGGAAACCTCTTGACTGTCGCCGCGGGGCCTCTAGAATCCGCCGCACCGCGTTAGAGCCTCTGGAGGCACGGCATGAAGATCCTCGTGACGGTCAAACGGGTCGAAGACCCCTACCAGGCCATCAAGGTCAAGCCCGACGGGAGCGGCATCATCTCCGACGGGATGAACTACAAGCCGAACCCCTTCGACGAGATCGCCGTCGAGGAGGCGTTGCGGCTGCGCGACACGCACCAGGGCGAGGTCGTCGCGGTGACCCTCGGCAACGAGAAGTGCGTCGCGGAGCTGCGGCAGGCGCTCGCGATGGGCGCGGACCGGGGCATCCACGTGCGCCACGACGGCCCCCTCGACTCGGACGGCGTCGCCCGCGTGCTCGCGAAGATCGTCGAGCAGGAGAAGCCGGATCTCATCCTCACGGGCAAGCAGGCGATCGACGACGACCAGAACCAGGCGGGGCAGCTCCTCGCGGAGTACCTCCACCTGGGCCAGGCGACGTTCGCCTCCAAGAAGGAGAGCCTGGAGTCCGAAGCCGAGAAGGCCAAGAAGCCCGGCCTCACGCTGCTGCCGGGCGGCAAGGCGATCGAGGTCGTCCGCGAGGTCGACGGGGGCTTGGAGACCCTCGCTCTCCCGCTGCCGGCGGTCGTCACCTGCGACCTGCGGCTGAACCTGCCCCGCTACGCCTCGCTGCCGAACATCATGAAGGCGAAGAAGAAGGAAGTGAAGGAGCTGTCGCCCGCCGGACTCGGCGTGGACATGACGCCCAAGGTGACCACGCGCCGGTTCGCGGCGCCGGCGGCCCGCAAGGGGGGCGTCAAGGTCCCGGACGTGGCGACGCTCGTCGAGAAGCTGCGCCACGAAGCCAAGGTCATCTCTTGATCGGGGGCCCGTGCGGGCGGCCCTTCGGGCCGTCCTCCGATGCCCCCGCGCCCCGCGCGCTCGCCGGCACAGCCGTCTCGCGCTTTGTGATCGGGGGCCCGTGCGGGCGGCCCTTCGGGCCGTCCTCCGATGCCCCCGCGCCCCGCGCGCTCGCCGGCACAGCCGTCTCGCGCTTTGTGATCGGGGGCCCGTGCGGGCGGCCCTTCGGGCCGTCCTCCGAACGCCCCCGCGCCCTCGGTCGGGCTCATCCGCACTTCCTCGGGATTTGAGGAGAAAAAGGAGACCGTGATGAACAACGTCCTCGTCGTCGCCGAACAACTCGCGGGGGCCCTGCGCAAGGCCTCGCTCCCCGCCGTGAAGGCCGGGCGGGAGCTGGCGGGGAGGACCGGCGGGAGGCTCCACGTCCTGGTCATGGGCCGGGGCGTCGCCGCCGCGGCCACGGAGATCGCCGCGTACGGTCCCGACGAGGTCGACGTCGTCGAGGACGCGGCGCTCGAACACGGGCTCGCCGAGCCGGCGGCGCAGGCGGTGGAGCAGGTGGCGCGCGCGCTCGGGGCGGGCTACGTCGTCGCGACGGCCTCCTCGACGGGCAAGGACCTGATGCCGCGGGTCGCCGCCCGGCTCGGCGCGGGCATGGCGACGGACGTGCTCGGCTTCGTGGGGGACGGCCCGAACCTCGCCTTCCGCCGGCCGATGTGGGCGGGGGCGGTGATCGCGGAGGTGGAGATCACGACCCCGATCCGGGTCCTCACCGTGAGGGGGACGGAGTTCGGCGCGCCCCCGAAGGCGCCGGCGCCGGCACCGGTGAAGCCGATCCCGGCGGCGATCGACGCCGCCGCGGTGAAGACCCGGTTCGTCTCCCTGGAGCAGGTCAAGAGCGCGCGACCGGAGCTGACCGAGGCGAAGGTCATCGTGGCCGGGGGGCGCGGGACGAAGGGCGACTTCAAGCCGGTCGAGGCGCTCGCCGACTCGCTCGGGGCGGCGGTCGGGGCGAGCCGCGCCGCCTGCGACGCGGGCTGGGTCCCGAACGACTGGCAGGTCGGGCAGACGGGGAAGACCGTGGCGCCCGAGCTCTACATCGCCGCGGGGATCTCCGGGGCCATCCAGCACCTCGCGGGGATGAAGAACTCGAAGGTCATCGTGGCCATCAACAAGGACCCGGAGGCGCCGATCTTCCAGGTCGCCGACTACGGCCTCGTCGGCGACCTCTTCAAGGTCCTGCCCGAGTTGCAAGCCGCGCTCAACAAGGGGTAGGGCGGCGGGGCTCCTCGCGCCGTCCACCCCCCAAAGGGGATGAACGTTACGAGGCGTCGCGGCCACGGTAGGGACCGGCGAGTCCCGCCATGACCCATGCCGCGCGAAGAATGAGCGATGGTCCCACGAGAAACGAGGCTTGACGGGGCGCGGCAAGAGCGAGGGCTCCCCGTGCTCCCGGACCGCCGTGATTCGGTCCGGACGTCGCGGCGCGGTCCGCCGGTGGGCCGCGCCGGGCCGCCGCCTCCGCGGAGCGCGCCGTGTTGACAGTCATGACCCGTGACGCCCAGAATGGCTCCCATGGATGAACTGCTGTCGCTCTTCCCCGCCCCGGCCGAGGGGGTGGCGTCGCGGGTCGTCGACGGGCTCGCGGTCGCGGTCACGCCGGAGGACAGCACCCTCCACACCTTCGAGAACGAGGTGGCGACGGAGATCTGGCGGCTCGCCGACGGGAGGCGGCCGGTGAGCGAGATCGTCGACGGCATCACCGCGGCGTTCGAGGTGGACCGCGCGCGGGCCGAGGAGGATGTCCTGCGGTTCGTGCGGCTTCTGCGCGAGCGCGGGCTGGTGGAGTTTTCCCCGGAGGCGCGGCCGAGCCGCTAGGCGCGGCGGCCCGATCGGGGAACGGACCTATCAAGGACTGGAGAGGCAATGGCACGCACGATGACGGGAAAGATGGGGATGGGGATCCTGGGCGCGGCGCTGCTCTCGGCCTGCCCGCAGAAGCCCGCTCCTCCCAAGCCCTCGATCGGCTTCGCGTCCCCGACGGCCGGAGCGACGCTCCACGCCTCGGACAGCACCGGCTCCCCCCCGGCCGGGGCCATCTCGATCCCGGTGAAGCTCACCACGACGAACGCCGCGGTCGGGTCCGGCGTGACGCTGACGGTCGACGGCGCGGCCGCGGCGCAGACGACCGTGCAGAGCGGCGGGGCGGCGAGCCTCGCAGGCGTCATCCTCACCGGGTCCGCCGCGGGTACGGCGCACACGCTCCAGGCGAGCGTCCTCGATTCGGGCGGGAACGGGAGCGCGCAGGCGAGCATCCAGGTGACGGTGGTCCTGCCGCCGGCCACCTGCGCCATCCAGAGCCTCACCCCGACGTCCGGGACCATCTTCAACGAGACCGGCCTGACCGTCGCCGGCCAGACGACGATCAAGGACGAGGATCCGACGCGGGCCGGGATGCAGGCGAAGATCGTCGCGACGACGACCTGCACCGACGGCAGCTCCGCCTCCTTGTTCGCGGGGTCGCAGCTGCTCGCGACCGCGACCGTCCTCGGGGGGCAGGTCGTCTTCGACGAGGTGACGCTGCCGGACACCCCCATCCAGGCGCTGTCGGACAAGAGCCAACAGCTTCAGATCTCCGTCGCGATCGAGGCCGCGGGCGGGACCGCCACCCTGACCGCGTCCTACGTCGTCGACTCGAACGTGCCGACGGCCGTGATCGTCTCCCCGGTCGACGGCGCGGCCTTCACCGCGGCCGACGACGTGGATCCGAGCACGCCGGGCGTGCAGCGGGTCATCTCCGGCACGACCAGCGGGTTCAAGGAGCTCTCCGCCAACATCCCCGTGTCGTTCTCCATCGTCCCCGCCGCCGGCCTTGCCGCCCAGAACCCCTACCTGGTGGACGCCAACGGCGGGCCGGCGACCCTCAAGGCGAGCGACGGCAGCTTCCAGATCTGGATCACGCTCAACGACGGACAGGACCCGCTGGTCTTCTGGGCGGAGACCGCGACCGGGAACGTCGTGACGAGCCCGATCGTGACGGTCAGCTCGAGCGCGACCCCGACGCTCGCCATCACCGACCCGCACGACGGGCAGCTCCTGACGCAATCCGATGACGTGAAGCCGGACCAGCCCGGGCTCCAGTACGAGATGTTCCTCTCGACGACCGCCGCGGCCGGGAGCACGATCACCGTCTGCAGCACGGTCGCCCCGCCGGGCGGCAGCCCCACGGCGTGCCCCCTCTCCTGCGCGGGCTTTTCCGGGGGCTTCGTCGTCGGGACCGCGCCCGCGGCCGGCGCCCAGACGCCGCTCGCCTTCGCGACCTTCGGGGACGGCGACCAGACCCTGATCGCCGGGGTGACGGACCCGGGCGGGTCGGCCTGCTCCGCGCCGGTCGCGATCTCGGTCCACGCGACGCGGCCCGCCGTCACGCAGCTCTCCTTCGAGGGGGCGTACGTGGATTCCGACGGCGGCCTCTGGCTCAACGCCGCCAACGTGAGCCCCGACGGCGGGGGCGCCTCTTCGGTGGCTCGGGTGATCCTCGATCCGGCGGGGGAGTTCCTCCTGCCGGACGGGGGGGCGTCGCTGGTGACCCTGGCGAACGAGCAGTCCGGGCAGACGCTCGCGACCGCGCCCGTCGGGGAGGGCGACGCGGGGCCGGAGGCGGACATCCCCGTGACGCTCGCGGACGGCCCCTATGCCTTGCGGGCGATGGTGACCGACATCTGGGGCAACGCGAGCCAGCCCAAGGATCCGGCGGCGAACGCGCAGCTCGTCGTCAAGACGAGTCTCCCCTCCTGCACGCTCACCGGGCCGAACGGCCCGTACTGGAACGTGGCCGACGACGGCAGGAGCCAGACGGGGGACGTGACGATCCCGGTGACCCTGGCCGCGGCCAACGCGACCGCGCAGGATGTCGCCGGCGCGGCCGTCCCGGGTTCGCTCGTCGTGGCGGTCAACGCCGACGCGGGGACGCCGATCCCGGTGACCGGCAGCCTCGTCAGCGCGCCCACGGCCGCGCCGCAAGGGCCGGACGCGATCACCGCGACCCTCTCCGATCCCGCGGGCAACGGTCCCGTCGCCTGCACGCCGGCGGGCGGCCTCGCCCTCACCGTGGCCACGGTGGCGCCCACCATCTCCCTCTCGGCGGGGACGCCCTCCGGCCGGGCCCTGCCGCTGACGATCACCACGACCGAGGCCGAGGCGGGCCTGCCGATCGCGATCTTCGTCAACTCCCTGACCTGGCCCACCACGGCGAAGGTCGGCGCCTCGAACACGACGAGCGTCACGCTCGAGGGGCTGCCCAACGGCCGCGACGCGATCACCGCCTCGGTGACGGACCTCGCGGGGAACGTCGCGATGAGCGGCGCGGTGAACGTGACCATCAGCGCCGCGGGATGCTCGGTGATCGTCGAGAGCCCGTCGGAGAACCCGATCCTCTTCAACGGCACCGGAGCCCTCGGGACCGTGTCGGGCGATCGGATCCTCGCGCAGGTCACGGTGAACACGCCGGATTGCAAGGGGCAGACCCTGTACCTGACGAACACGCCCCAGGGGGGCGGCCCCACGACGACGCAGCTCGTCTCCGACCCGAACAGCGGCAACGCGATCTTCACGCTGTCGCTCGCCGACGGCGCCAGCGGCCAGTTGTACGCGTCGAGCTGCCCGCAGGCGACCCAGAACTGCAACGGGAGCTGCACCTGCACGCCGGCCATCCCGTACGAAACCAAGCTCACGGCCCCCAGCCTCACGGTCCCCACGCCGGCCTCGACCTCGCTGTCGATCGTCGCCTACTCGGGCAACCCGACCGCCGGGCAGACGATCGGCGGGGCGCTCGTCGTGGCCAACGCCGCCGATGACACGGCGGCCGCCCACGCGGCGTTCGGCGGGACGGTGTCGGGGCTCGGCCCGCAGAACGGGACCGGGAACCTGGGGAGCGCGAGCCTCCACCTCGCCTTCGCCGGGGTGACGACCGCTGACCCGCCGTCGCAGTCGCTCGTCGCCGATCCTACGCCGGTCTCTTTCCCCGATGTCCACCTCCCGCCGCACGCGGCCGGGACGGTGACGCTGACCGTGACCGACAACGCCGGGAACCCGTCCACGGCCGTCTGGACGGTCAAGACCGACGTGGTGCCGCCGGCGGCGCCCTCGCCGTCCGCGAAGATCGCGACCGCGCAGGACGCCCGGACCGGCACCGTGACCCTCGGCTGGACCGCGCCGGCCGACGACGGCACGGACGCGACGAGCGGTCCGGTGACCTCGTACGATCTCCGCTGGTCCACGACCGTGGACCCGGCGACCGACGCGCAGTTCTTCGGCGGCGGGATGACCGCCGACACCGGCATCGGCTCGCTGACCGTCCAGGCGCCCGGGCAATCGCAGACGTACGCCCTCGGCGGCCTGCCGCCCCTCAACACGTACTACGTCGCCCTGCGCGCGGTCGACGCCGTGGGGAACCGGTCGCCGCTCACGGTCAACACCGTCACGAACCTCTGGAACAGCGTCACCCTGACCGGCCCGAGCGGCTCGAACCTGGGCTACTCGATGGCGAGCGGCGACTTCAACGGGGACGGGAGGATCGACCTCGCGATCGGCGGCCCCAACTTCGGCGGCGGGGCGGGCGGGGCCTACGTCGTCTACGGGGTGAGCGATCTCTCGACGCTCGGGAACGGCTCCCTCGTCGCCGTCTCCAACGACTCGGCCGGCGACCTGATGGGCTATGACCTGGCGGTCGGCGACCTCGACGGCGACGGCTACGCCGACCTCGCGGTGGGCTCTCCGAGCTGGAGCGGCAGCCGCGGTCGGGTGGACATCTACTTCGGCAGCGCGACCGGGTTGCCGGCGGCGCCGTCCGTCGAGATCCAGGGCACGGTGGGCACGAACGGCAAGTTCGGTCGCGCCGTCAAGATCGTGGGAGCCATCAACAAGGCGGAGAACAACGGCACCCCGCAGCCGGCGTTGTTCATCGGCGCGCCGCTGGAGGGCAACGGGACGGGCTACCTCTTCTTCGGCCGTACCAAGACGCAGTGGGCGGCGCTCGGCTCCTCGCCCCTGCCGACCTCCGCGGCGGACCTGGCCCTCTCCGGCCCCGCCGGCAGCGACTTCGGCTTCCGCTGGGCCGCGGCCGGCATCGGCGACATCAACGGCGACGGCTACCCCGACTTCATCCTCCCCGATTCGCCCATGAGCACGGTGTACGGCTTCTCCGGCAGGGCGGTCACGGCGCTCGCCGCCGCGGGCAAGACCGCGACCGTAGCCCAGAACACCCTGTTCACCGAGCAGGACCCGGCGGGCGGCGGCGCGTGCGCCGACACCGGAACGTACGACTGCTTCGGGATGACGGCGGTCGGCGGGCTCTCGTTCACCGGCGGATCGACCCCGGACGTCGTCGTCTCGTCGATCCTCACCGCCGGAGACGTCGACAAGGTCTACCTCTTCTCGACCTCGGGGGGCACGATCAACGGGACGCCGGTGACTACGTTGACGGGATCCGGCGGCACCTTCGGCTGGGCGCTCGCCGCCGCGGACGTGAATGGAGACGGACGGCCTGATCTCCTCGTGGGGACGAACGGGACCCATACCCCCCAGGCGTTCCTCTACCTGGATCGGGCGAGCGCACCCTATCTCGGCCCGTCGCCCGACGCCGTGATCCAGGGGGCCACCGCGCCCTTCGGCTTCAGCCTGGCGGCCGGTTCCTTCAACGGCCAGCAGTGGACGGCGGGGCCCGACGCGGCCACGGGGCTTCCCGACATCGCCGCCGGCGCCCCGCTGGCCAACACGGTGACGATCGATTACTAGGACACCACTCTCCTAGGAGGGTTTCACGATGGAAAAGCGACCCTACGAAGCTCCACGGTTGACCTCCGAGAAGGTCTTCATCCCGATGCTCAACGCCGCGACCAGCACGCTCGCCGGGTACGGCGCCTTCAAGCGCCCGCCGCCGAAGCATTGAACCTGGCCGCGGCGATCGAGATCGGGGGGCGCCGGATCGAGATACGGACCGGCGACGAGCGCCTGCGTGAGTTGGCCGTCGCGTTCGCGAGCTATCCCTCGCTGCGCGCCGAGGGGAGCCGCCCCCCGGACGTCCAGCTCCTCCTGTCGCACGCCGAGCGCATGCGCTGGGATCCGGGCCCGCACCCGTCCGGGGCCTGTCCTCCCGAGCCGCTTGCGCTCTGGATCCTCCTCCGGTCGGCCATCGCCCGCGCCCTCGCGCCGGAGGGAGCCGTGCTCCACTCGGCCGCGGCGGCCATCGACGGCCGCGCGCTGCTCTTTCTCGCACCGCCTGGCGGCGGCAAGACCACGATCATCGACCTGCTCGAACCGGACGCCGAGCTGATCGGAGACGAGCTCGTCGCGGTGACACCCGACCCGGCGCGCGGCGGCTTCCGGGTGCAAGGGACTCCCTGCTGGAGCGGCCGTTTCCGCGAGGGAGCCGCCGGCAGCTTCCCCGTGTCGGCGATCTGCTTTTTGCGCAAGGGGGCGCTCGACCTCGCCCCGCTGCCGCGCCCAGCCGCGCTGCGCGAGCTGCTGCCCCAATGCTATCTCACCGACCGGCCGCGGGCCGCGGTCGAGACCCTCGACTTCGCGACCGCCTTGCTCGCGCGGACGCCTGCGTACGCTCTGACCTTCCCTCTCGGCGCGAGCCTCGCGCCGTGGCTTCGCCGGCGGTGGTAGATGCGCGCTCCACTCCCCGCTCCCGAACCCCGCGGCCCCGACGCCCTCGAGCCGCCGCCGTTCGAGCAGCTCCCCGTCGCCCTTTCGTGGCGCTGCGACTTTGCCTGCCGCCATTGCTGCATCTCCGCGACCCCGGAGGCCACCGCGGACGAGATGACCGCGGCGGAGCTCTCGGAGTGGCTCCCCGCCGTCGCGCGGCAATTCCGCCTCGTCTGTTTCACGGGGGGGGAGCCCACCCTCGCCTGGGATCGCCTCCTGGCGGGGATCCGCGCGTGCACCGCGGTGGGGGTCCCGGCGACGATGGTGAGCCACGGCAAGTGGCTCGACGGGGATGGCGCGAACGAGCGGATGGACCTCCTCGCCGGCGCGGGGCTGACGTTCCTGACGCTGAGCTACGACGAGTACCACGACCCCTTCTGGCCGAAGGCGCGGCTGCTCGATGCGGTGGGGCGAGCCGCCGCGCACGGCTTCTCGGTCTGGGTGAAGCTCGTCCGCGGCACCCGCTTCTCCGAAGGCTGGGCAGACGAGTTCCGCGCCGCCGGAGCGGTCTGGGCCGGGGTCCAGGATCTCTACGAGGTGGGGCGGGCGCGGCTCGTCAAGCTGCGCGGGACCAGGGTCGAGCCCCTCTCCTCGTGCCCCTCGCTCGCGAGCCCGATGCTCGCGCCGAACGGGGATCTCTTCGCCTGTTGCAACGCCGAGACCTTGCGGGCCACGCACCTCCTCGGCAACGCGCGGGAGCACCCCATCGCGGAGCTGCTCGCTCGCCGGCGCACGAACCCGCTGCTCACCGCGGAGATGGCGCTCGGCCCCGGGGGCCTGGCCGAGATCCTCGGCCTGAAGGACGGATCCGACAACCTGTGCCGGCTGTGCGCCGAGATCATGCGCTCGCCGGCGCGGGTCGCCCGCCTGCGCGAAGCGCTCGGACGGTCCGATCTTCGCCGGCAGATCGTCGGCAGGAACCTCCTCTTCGCCTGCCAGGAGTACGACGTGCCCGCGTTGCCGCTGCGGCGCAAGGAGGGCTGAACCTTGCGGCTCCCGGAGGGCGCCTTCTGGTCGTCGCACCCCGCGGCGGGGCTGCTCGCCGAGCAGGTCGCGGCTCGGTCGTGCGGCCCGCTCGTCACCGCCTCGGGGCTGGGGCTCACGCGTACCATGGGGGCGTGCATGTGGCCGGGGATCCGCGAGGGCGACCTCCTCTTCTTCCGGCCGCTGCCCGCCGGGACGCCGCTCGCGCCGCTGCTCGGGACCGTCGCGCTGGCCCGGGACGGGGGACGGATCGTCGGGCATCGGCTCCTGCGCGCCTTCGGCCTCCCTGGCCGCGAACGGTTCGTGCTCTCCGGCGATCTCGCGGATCCCGATCCCCCGCGGCCCCGCGAGACGCTCCTCGGGATCGTCCGCGCGGTCTACCGGCCGGGCAAGGGTTTCCTGGACCCACCGGACGCGAGGCCGTCGGGGCCGCTGTCGCGGGCGCTCCTGTCCCGGGTGGCCCGCCTGGCGACCTGGGCCGCCCGCGAGGGCGTTCGCTGAATTTTAGTTCCCCAGCCCCGCGCGGGCCCGCTGGGCTGCGTCGCTGCCCGGCGGCGCGTACTTGAGCGCCTCCTGGTACTTGGCGCGCGCGGCGTCAGGGTTCTGGCCGAGCATGGCGTCGCCCTCGTCCACGAGGTCATCGGCCCGCGATTCGTCGTAATGGTGGGCGGCTGGTCGCGTCGAGGCCACCGCCTGCCGGCGCACGGGAGGGGCATGACGCCGCGTGGGGGCGGACATCGCGTGACGGCGGGAGGGATGCCGGCGCTCGGGCGCGGCGGACCGCGAGGGAGGGGGCGTCTTCGCGGGGTTCGCGCCCTCTCCTTCGACGGCGATCGCGTTCGGCTCGATCACGTTGGCCTTCTCGGCGGCCAGCTCCGCCTTGGCGCGGTTGCTGCGCCGGTAACGCTCGTACACGAGCTTCAAGACCTCGACGTAGTCCTTCTTGAGCTGCTCGAAATCCGGCCCGCCTGCGCCCCGCGAGGAGAGCATCTCGAAGGCGTGCTCGATGTCGTCCTGCGCGGCGTCCACGTGGTCCCGTTCCTCTTTCTTCGCCTTGTCCCAGTATTCCTTCGCCTCGGCCATCGTGGTGGGATCGATGGGCTGGCCGTACTCCAGGGCCTTCTGTTGCTGGGCCTGCTGGAGCGCCGCCTGCTGGCGGTCGACCTCCGCGCGCACCTTCTTGACCGGCGCGTCGAGCAGATCGTTGTGCGGGATGTCGTCGAGGACCTTGCGCGCGCCGACGAAGTCCTTCTGGTCGAGCAGGTCGCGGGCGTGGGTGAGCGCGCGGTTGCCGTCCGCGAGCGCGTGGGCGAGCGCGATCTGCTCCTGGAGGACCTCCCGGTCCGGGTAATACGGGAGCGCGACCTCGAAGTCCTGGAGGGCGTCGTCGGCGTTGCCCTTGTGCAGCTCGGCCCGGCCCTGCTCGAACCGCGCGACCGCGGCCTGAACGAGCTGCTGGTGCTTGCGGGTGCGCGCGAGGGCGAGGATCACGAGCAGGGCCGCGAAGATGGCGAGCACGCCGATCAGCAGTCCCCGCTTGCCTCCCGCCGACGGGACTGCCGGCGCGGCCTGCCCCGGCTTCTTCCCGGGGGCGTCGGCGTGCGGACGCGGCGCGTTCTTCTTGCCGCGCTCACGAAACTCCAGCGTGCTGTCCCCGATCCGGATCTCGTCACCGCCCTGAAGCCCGATCTCGTCCGCCCGCTTGCCGTTGACCAGGGTGCCGTTGCCGGACCCCAGGTCGCGCAGGGTCACGCGGCCGCCCTCGTTCGACAGCTCGAAGTGACGGCGGGAGATGGCCTCGTCGAGGATGGAGCAGTCACAGCGGGCCGATCGTCCGACGACCATGACGCCGCCCCGCAACGGGAAGCGCGCGCCGCGCGCCGGGCCCTCGGTCACGACCAGCTCGAACGGCGGAGGCCCTTCGATGGATTCGGTGGTGAGGATCCGGGTGGCGCGGGGGTCGGCGGCGGGCGGCTCCTCCTCGGCGAGATCGGGCGGGGGAGCGACGGGCCGGGCGCGGGACGGCCCCGGGGTCGGGGGACGGGCCGGGGCGCCCGCACGCACCGGCAGCGCGGCGGCGACGCCCGGCTTTCGAGTGACCACGGTCGAGGGGACCGGCGGCCCGGCGCCCTCGGGAGAAGGGACGTCGTCGTCGGCGGGGACACCGACCGCAGAACCTCCGTTCGGGCCGGGCCTGCCGGACCGGTTGGGCCGTTGTCCTTCGTTAGCCATGGCGAAAACGACGCTGGGAAGAATAGCCGCCTCGCTCCGGGGGGTCAAACTTTCGCGCGGACGCTCCTTCCCGATTGTGACCGCCTGCGAGTTCGGCTACCGTGCGGCGGCTCACACCCCATGCGCCCGCTCGCGAGGTCCCTACTCTGCCTGGCCCTGCTCCGGGCCTCGGCCGCCCTGGCCTTGTCTCCCGGCTTCGGCCTGGCGGCGGCCCTGCGTGCACCCTGGGGCGAGGCCGTGGCGTCGCCCCCCCCCTCCGCTGAGCTCTGGGGCCGCAAGATCGTCGAGGTGAACATCGAGGGGACCCGCCGCGTCGAGAAGGACGCGGTTCGGGCGGCGGTGAAGGAGCTGAGGCCCGGGAAGACGCTCTCCCCGCCCCGGGTCGCCGCGGACATCGAATCCGTCTTCGGCCTCTCCTACTTCTCCGACGTGATCGTCCGCGCGGTCCCCGACGGCCCCGAGGGCGCCGACGTGATCCTCGAGGTCAAGGAGAAGCCGGCCATCCACGCGATCCGGTTCTCGGGGAACGACGAGCTGGGCAACGATGACCTGAAGGACCTCGTGGACATCAAGCCCTACTCGATCCTGAACCTCGCGGCGGTCGTCCGCAACCAGCACAAGATCCACGACAAGTACATCGAGAAGGGCTTCTACCTCGCGGAGGTCTCCCACCGGATCGCGCCCCTGCCCGACAACGAGGTCGACCTGGTCTATGAGATCCGCGAGCACGCCAAGGTCACCGTCCGCAGGATCACCTTCATCGGCAACCACGGCATCCCGTCGGCGGACCTCGCCGCGGCGATGGAGACGCGGGAGGGAGGCTGGTTCTCCTTCCTCACCCAGAGCGGGACCTACCGCGAGGACGCGATGGCGGAGGACGTCCAGCGCATCCAGGCCGTCTACTTCGACCGCGGCTACATCAACGTGCGGGTGGGCAAGCCCACCGTGGAGCTCTCCGGCGACAAGCGGTTCATCTACGTCTCCATCCGGATCGACGAGGGCAAGCAGTACCGATACGGCAAGCTCGACTTCACCGGGGACCTGATCGAGCCGAAGAAGAAGCTCTTCCGGCTGCTCACGATCCGCGGGGGCGAGCTGTTCAACCGCACCCAGCTCCTCGGGGACCGCAAGACGCTCGACACCCTGTACCAGGACCAGGGATATGCGTACGCGAACCTGACCCCCCTCACCGCCGTCCACCCGGAGACGCGGAAGGTGGACCTCACGTTCGACATCCAGAAGGGCCCGAAGGTCTACGTCGAGAAGATCGAGATCGCCGGCAACACCAAGACCCGCGACAAGGTGATCCGGCGGGAGCTGCGCCTCTACGAGGGCGAGCTGTACACCGGCACCGGGATGCGCGTCTCGAAGCAGCGGGTCAAGGCGCTGGGCTTCTTCGAGACGGTCGAGATCACGACCAAGAAGGGGAGCGCGCCGAACCTCATCGACGTGACCGTGCATGTCAAGGAACGCCCCACGGGGACGTTCAACGTCGGGGCCGGGTTCAGCTCGCTGGAGGAGTTCATCCTCACCGCCCAGGTCTCGCAGAACAACTTCCTCGGCTGGGGCCAGACGGCGAGCGCGACGATCCAGGCGTCGGCCATCCAGCAGTACGCGCAGCTCCAGTTCGTCGACCCGTACTTCCTCGACACCCGCTGGACGTTCGCCTTCGACTTGAACCGGACGGAGATGAGCTACTTCGGCTTCCTCCGCCAGGCGACTGGCGGCGACGTGACCTTCGGCTACGAGTTCCTCGACGACGCCCGCCTCTTCCTCACCTACACCATCCAGGACGAGGCCACGACGCCCTTCTACCAGGGGACCCAGCAGATCGAGCTGTCGGACCTCTCGCAGACCGGCTGGGTCTCCAGCGTGCGGGCCTCCGTCACCGTCGACAAGCGCAACGACCGCCTCTTCCCGTCGGCCGGCTACATGCTGAGCCAGTCAGCCGAGATCGCCCCGAGCCAGCTCGGGAGCACCTTCCAGTTCACGCGCTACTCCGGCTTCTTCCGCTGGTACTACCAGTTGCCCCTCGGCATGGTGTTCAAGACCAACTGGAGCTACGGGCTTATCCAGTCCTACGGGGGGACCCAGGTCCCGTTCTCGGAGCGCTACTTCATCGGCGGGATCAACTCGCTGCGCGGCTACTACATCTTCACGGTCTCTCCGACCCGGCCGGTCGGGAACCGCACCCCCGACTCGACGACCCAGGACTTCGAGATCGGTGGCACCAAGCAGGTGGTGATCAACAACGAGGTCGAGTTCCCGATCTTCGAGAAGATCGGGATCCGCGGGGTCGTCTTCTACGACCTGGGCGACGCCTACTCCGAGGACGAGGCCTTCTTCCAGGACAAGCTCTACCCGAACCTGCCCCTCGGCATGCTCCACGCCGTCGGCTTCGGCGTCCGCTGGTTCTCGCCGCTCGGGCCGCTCCGCTTCGAGTGGGGCTTCCCGCTCACGCCCCGGCCGCAGGACCAGCCGGTGGACTTCGAGTTCACGATCGGCAACTTCTTCTGACGCGGGCCGTCTCGCACCCGGCGCGCTGATCGGTTACTTCCGAGGATGCTCGTGGGGTGCGAAGATTTCTCCGGCGAGCAGCGGAGGCGAGAGTGGACGGGGTGTGCGGGGGGAGATAGGCTCCCCTCGAGAGAGGAGCGCCGTCCGGCGGTCCGGAGGATGTAGCGCGGCGAGCCCCTTGCGCCGCGTCGGATCGCGGCGATGGTTGGCCGCGCTGAGCGCGGGGGCGGTAACCGGTATGCTCTCCCCGTGACGCGGCCTGCGATCGCCCTCCTACTCCTCGCGCCCTCGCTGGGCTGCCCTAGGCCCGCCTGGCCGGCGGACACGGTGGTCCTGCTCGTAGAGAGTCCTCCCGAGACGCTCGACCGGCGGCTCGCGCTGTCGGCCGTGGCCGAGAACGTCGCGGGCCTCCTCGAACCCGGCCTGCTCCGGATCGCCGACGATGGCCGGCCGGTGCCGGACCTCGCCGAGAGTTACGAGCAGACCGATCCCATCACCTACCTCTTCACCCTGCGCCGGGGGCTGCGCTTCTCGGACGGCAGTCCGCTCGTCGCGGCGGACGTGGCGGCGACGTTCGAGAGCCTCCTCTCACCCCGCCTCGCCTCGCCCCTCGCCGCGAAGTTCTCGGCCCTCTCGAAGGTGGAGGCGCTGGACGACCTCCACGTTCGCGTCCGGCTGCGGGCGCCGCTCGCCCCGTTCCTCGCCGAGATGACGATGGGGATCGTCCCGGCGCGGCGGCAGGCGGCCCCGGGAGAGACCGGCTTCGGCCGCCGGCCGGCCGGCGCCGGGCCGTTCCGCTTCGTCTCCTGGCCCGACGAGGAGCACCTGCTGCTTCAGGCCAACCCGAACTACTACGCGGGGGCGCCACCGATCCGCCACCTCCTCGTAGAGACCGTCCGCGACGAGACCACCCGGGCGCTGGCCCTCGAGAGCGGACACGCGGACATCGCGGTGAACGCGATCAGCCCCCCGCTGCTCGCGCGGTTGGCCTCGGTGCCGGGGATCGCCGTCCTTCGCCGGCCCGGGGCGGGCACGGCCTATCTCATGTTCCGGATGGACGACCCTCGCCTGTCCCATCGGAAGGTGCGCGAGGCGATCGCCTGCGCCATCGATCGGCAGGCGCTCGTCCGCTACAAGCTGCTCGGCTACGGGGAGGTGGCCGATTCCCTCCTGCCGCCGCAGAGCTGGGCGCACGGCCCCCCCCGGCCGCGTCCCGGCCGCGACCTCGCGCGCGCGCAGGCGCTGCTCGACGAGGCGGGCTTCCCCCGGGGGCCGGACGGCTTCCGCTTCACGCTGGGCCTGAAGACCTCGACCGACCGCTTCCGGCGCAGCGTCGCGGCGGCCATCGCGCAGGAGCTGTCCGAGGCGGGCATCCGCGTCCGGCAGGAGCCGCTCGAGTTCGGGACGTTCTTCTCGGACATCCAGCGCGGGGAGTTCCAGATCGCCGCGATGAAGTGGGTGCCCATCCTGGAGCCCGACCTGCTCTACTGGGTCTTCGACTCGGCCTCGATCCCCGCGGCCGCCAACGGCTTCACCGGCTTCGACCGCGAGGGCTACCGAGACCCCGTCCTCGACGGGATCCTCGAGGCCGCGCGGACCGCCCCGACCCGCCGTGAGCGCGCCGCCGATTACGCGCGGGCGCAGGACATCCTGGCCCGCGACCTCCCTTACTTCGTGCTGTGGTACGAGGACAGCGTGGCGGTGGTGCGCGACGACATCGAAGGCTTTCGGCCATCCCCGTTCGGCTTCTTCGACGGGCTGGCGACCGCGCGCCGCGTCGTTCCTCCCGGGCGGGAGCGATGAAGTTCCTCCTGGGCCGGTTGGGGAAACTCGGCCTTAGTGCGCTCGGGGCGACGCTGCTCGTCTCCGTCTTCCTCGACCTGCTGCCGGGTGATCCCGTGGAGATCCTGCTGGGCGAGCAGGCCCAGAGCGTGGACGTCGCGGCGCTTCGCCATCAGATAGGGCTCGATCGTCCTCTCCCGGAGCAGGTCTGGTTCTTCCTGCGCGACCTCGCGACGGGAGAACTGCGCACCTCCCTGCCTCCCTTCCAGGAGCGCGTCGCCGCCCGACTCGCCGAGGTCGCGCCGCGCACCGGCCTCCTCGCCCTCGCCGCGCTCCTCTTCGCGGTCTGCCTCGCCCTGCCGCTCGGCGTCCTCGCGGCGTCCTCGCGGGACGGGCCGCTCGATCGACTGTCGGCGATCCTCGCGGTCGCCGGGATCTCGATGCCGTCGTTCCTCGTCGGGCACCTGCTCATCCTCTTCTTCGGCGTGCGTCTCGGCCTGCTGCCGGTCGCGGGCGACGATCAGGCGACCTCGTTCCTTCTGCCGGCCCTCACGCTCGGGCTCGGGCTGTCCGCGTCGCTCTCGCGCGTCACCCGGGCGTCGATGCTGGAGGTGCTGCGCGAGGACTACATCTTGGCCGCGCGGGCCCGGGGCGTCCCGGAGCGGCGGATCGTCTGGCGCCACGCGCTGAAGAACGCGCTCCTGCCGATCCTGACCGTCCTTGGCCTGCAGGCGGGGGCGGTGCTGACGGGGTCGGTCGTGGTCGAGAAGGTCTTCAACTGGCCAGGACTCGGGACCTTCCTGCTCACCGCGATCCAGAAGCGCGACTACAACGCCGTGCGGGCCGCGGTCCTCGTCTTCACCCTGACCTACCTCGTCGTGAACCTCGCGACCGACATCGCTTACGCGCTCGCCGACCCCCGGGTCCGGCGGGCGGCGGCGCGATGAGCGCTCCGGCGATCACGGCCCCCGCGGCCGCCCGGCGCCGGCTCGGGGCGGGAGGACGCCTGGGCCTCGGGCTCGCCGGGGTCGTGGTCGCGGTGGCCGTCTTCGCGCCCCTCCTCGCGCCCGGACCGCCGGACCGGCTCGATCTCCCCCACTCCTTTCGCGGCCCGATGCCCGGCCATCCCCTGGGCACCAGCGACAACGGCCTGGACGTCCTCGCGCAGATCGTCTTCGGCGCCCGCGTCTCCCTCGGCGTCGGCTTCGCCGCGGTCCTGCTCTCCGGGACGTTTGGGACGCTGGTGGGCGCGATCGCCGGCTACGCCGGGGGCTTCTGGGACGAGATCGCGATGCGGATCGTCGACGTGCTCCTCGCCTTCCCCGGGCTGCTGCTCGCGATCTTCCTGACCGCCGTCTTGGGGCCCTCGCTCCCCGGCCTCGTCCTCGCGCTCTGCGCGACCGCCTGGACCGGCTACGCGAGGCTCGCCCGGGCGCAGGCGCTGTCGCTGCGGGAGCGCGAGTTCGTGCTCGCCGCCCGCGTGGCCGGCGCCGGGCCCGCGCGCATCGTCCTTCGTCACCTTCTCCCAAACCTGCTCGGGCCCATCCTGATCCAGGCCGCGTTCGGGTTGCCCTCCGCGATCCTCGGCGAGGCGTCGCTCTCGTTCCTCGGCCTGGGCGTGCCGCCCGGCGTCCCCTCCTGGGGTGCGCTCGTCGATCAGGGGATGGGCCACCTGCTCGACGCCCCCCACGTCGCCCTCGTCCCCGGCGCCGCCATTACGCTCACCGTGCTCGCCTTCAACTTCCTCGGCGAGGGGCTGCGCGATCGGATCGATCCGAGAGCGGGCTGAATCTACTCGGCGGTCCCGCGGGCCAGCGCCTTGGCGAGGCGGGAGATTCGCCGGGCCGCGGTGCGCCGGTGGACGACGCCCTTGGCGGCGGCTTTGCCGATGGTCTTCATCGCCTTGCGCAGCGCCTCCGCCTTCACCGCCGGGTCCGTCGAGGTCGCCGTGGCCCGCGCGTCCTTGAGCGCCCGCTTGACCGTGGTCCGGACGGCGGCGTTGCGCGCCCGGCGCTTCTGGGATTGACGGTTGCGCTTCTCGACGGAGGCGATGTTGGCCATGGGGAGACTCCTGATCTCGTGAGTGGCGCGTCCATAGCAGGCGCGCTTGCCCCTCGTCAAGGCGTGGCCCGATGGATTCGCAGGCTCTAAGCTGGTGTTCGCGCGATGAGCAGCGTGAGGTAGCGCGTCTCCGGCGCGCCGAGGAGCGTCGGGTGGTCGCGGCCCGCACCCCTGCGCTCGATGATCTGGAGCGGGCGGCGGGCGTCGTTGGCCGCGGCGAGAACGGTCTCCTCGAACCGCTCCGGGCCCACGTGATACGAACAGCTCGCGGTGACGAGCACGCCGCCCGGCTCGAGCATCTGGATCGCTCGGAGGTTGATCTCCTTGTAGCCGCGCAGCGCGGCGGGGAGCGACTCCTTGTTCTTCGCGAACGCCGGCGGGTCGAGGACGATCGTCTGATAGCGCGCGCCACGCTCGGCCTCGGAGCGGAGCACGTCGAAGGCGTTCTCCTCGCGGATCTCGACGTTCTCCACCCCGTTTCGCGAGAGCGCCTCGCGGCCCTCCGCGGCGGCCTTGGCCGACAGCTCGATCGCGACGACGCTCGCCGCGCGCCGGGCGAGTTGGAGCGTGAAGCCGCCCGTGTAGCAGAAGGCGTCGAGACAGGCGCCCGCGGCGTACGGGCCGGCGGCCAGGTGGTTCTCCTGCTGGTCGAGGAACGCGCCGGTCTTCTGGCCCTCCAGCGGATCGGCGAGGAGCCGGGCGTCTCCCTCGCGGTACTCGACGAGGCCGGGCGCCTCGCCGCGCACGACGCCCTTGCGCTGCGGCAGCCCCTCCAGCTCGCGGCTCTTCACGTCGTTGCGCTCGACGATCGACCGGGGGGAGAGCCGCTCCTGCAGCAGATCGAAGACCGTCTCGCGCATCCCGTCCATCGCCGCGGTCAGCGTCTGGACGGAGAGCACGTCGCGGTACCGATCGACGACGAGGCCGGGCAGCAGATCGGCCTCGCCGTGCACGAGCCGGACCGCCTCGGCATCCGGCAGGACGCTCCTACGCAGCGCGAGGGCCCGGTCGAGCCGCCCCGCCCAGAAGTCGCGCCCGAGCGGCTCGTCCTCGCGGGAGAGCAAGCGCAGCGCGATCTTCGATCGAGGGGACCAGTGGGCGAGCGCGACGAAGTAGCCGCGGCCGTCCACGACGCGGATCGCGCCGCCCTCGGCGAGCGCGGGCAGCCGTGCGATGTCCGAACGGTAGATCCAGGGATGGCCGGCGCGGACGCGATCGGCCCCGCGCCGCGTCACCTCGACGGCGGGGAGCCCGCCCGCGCGGCCCGCGGGAGGCCGCAACTCGGCGCGGTCGGGGGGCGGCCCAGGGGACGGCGTTCGGACTGCCTCGGCGCGGTCCCCCTGAGGGGGAAGCCCCGCGCCCCCCGTCCCACCTCGCCTTGGCGGGAAGCTCCCGGAACCTTTGAGCCTGTGAATCAATCCCCTCTGGTCGTCCGATCGCCGGGCGGCGCCCGTCTGCTTCCGCGGCCCCATCGAAGATGGGGCCCCGTCGCCTGCCGCATGCTCCGGAGAGTCTGCCTCATTGCCGTGCCTCGCCTCCGGCCCTCGCCTCGACGGCCTGGCTCTGTCCGGGGACTGATTCACAGGCTCTTTGGGCGGCACGCGCTTTCTCCTCCCGATGTCCGGTGGGTCAGACATCGACGGCTTCGACGTGGAGGGCGCCGTCGGGACGGGCGGAGACGCGGGCGGCGGCGATCCGCGGGTCGTGCTCGAAGAAGAGGAGGAACCCCCCTCGGATCGCGCGCGAAAGCAGTGCCTTCTTCTCCCGCAAGAGGTCGAGCGGCCGGAGGTCATACCCCATGTTCCAGCTCGCCTTGAGGTGGGCGGTCGTGGGGATCAGGTCCGCGCAGAAGACGAGCGTCTCGTCGCCACCGGTGATCTCGGCGGTCTGGAGGCCCGTCGTGTGCCCCTCGCTCGGCACGACCCGGAAGCCCGGCACGATCTCCGCCTCGCCGTCGAGCAGGTGGAGCCGCCCGCTCCGTTCGAGCCGCTCGAAGCGGCTGGCGAGGTAGGAGCCGGCGTCCCGCTCGGTGGGCGAATGGGCCCACTCCCAGTTGCGCCGCTGGACGTGGCAGGTCGCGTTCGGGAAGGAGAGCTCGATCCCGCCCCCCGGGACCCGCCGCGTCGTGCCGCCCGCGTGGTCGAAGTGGAGGTGGGTGAGGACGAGGTCGCTCACCTCCTCGCGCGAGAAGCCGGCCGCGGCGAGGGCGCCGTCCACCGAGGGCGTCCGGTCGATCGCGTAGATCGCCGTCTCCTTCTCGGTCCACTGGTCACCGATGCCGTCGTCGATCAGGATCCGCCGCGCGCCGTCCACGACCAGGAGGCAGCGCAGCGCGAGCCGGATCCGGTTCCTCTCGTCGGCGGGGATCTGCTTCTCCCAGAGGGGTTTCGGGACGATCCCGAACATCGCCCCCCCATCGAGCCCGAAGAACCCGTCGAGGATCGTATGGAGCCGGAAGCGGCCGATGGCGCGCATTCAGGCCGCGGCGAGCGCCGCCTCCAGGTCCGCCCAGAGGTCCCGGTGGTCCTCGATGCCCACCGAGATCCGGATGAGCCCGTCCGAGATGCCGAGCCGGGCGCGGGTCTCCAGCGGGATGGAGGCGTGGGTCATGATCGCCGGGTGCTCGATGAGCGACTCGACCCCGCCGAGCGATTCGGCGCAGGCGAAGATCCGCACCCGTTCGAGCAGCCGCCGCGCGGCGGGCAGCCCGCCCTTCACGACGAAGGTCATCATGCCGCCGAAGCCGGACATCTGCCGCCGGGCGAGCGCGTGCTGCGGGTGATCGGGCAGGCCGGGCCAGGTGACCTTCTCGACCTTCGGGTGGGCGGCGAGCTTCTCGACGAGGAAGGCCGCGTTCCGCGCGTGGCGTTCCATCCGGACGGAGAGCGTCTTCACGCCCCGCAGCACGAGGAAGGAGTCCATGGGCCCGGGGACGCCCCCCACCGCGTTCTGGAGGAAGTGGAGCCGCTCGGAGAGGGCGGGATCGTTGGTCGCGCAGAAGCCGCCGACGACGTCCGAGTGGCCGTTCAGGTACTTGGTCGTCGAGTGGGTGACGATGTCCGCCCCCAGCGCGAGCGGCCGCTGGAAGACGGGCGTCATGAAGGTGTTGTCGACGACGGTGAGGGACTTCACCCTGCGGGCCATCTGCGCGCAGGCCGCGATGTCGATGAGCTTCATCATCGGGTTGGTCGGCGTCTCGATCCAGACCGCCTTCGTGCCCGCGTCGATGGCCGCGGCGGCGATCTTCGGATCGGAGAGATCGGCGAAGCGGAACTCGAGGCCCGACCTGCGGAAGACCTTGTCGAACAGCCGGAATGTCCCGCCGTACACGTCGTCGGAGCAGACGATCCGGTCACCCGCGTCGAACAGGTGCAGGATCGCGTCGGCGGCGGCGCAGCCCGAGGCGAAGGCGAGCCCGAACCGCGCGCCCTCCAGGGCCGCGAGGCAGTCCTCGAGCGCCTGGCGGGTCGGGTTCCTCGTGCGGCTGTATTCATAACCCTTGTGGCGCCCGGGGCCCTCCTGCGCGTAGGTGCTCGTCAGGTAGACCGGCGTCATGATCGCTCCGGTCGCGGGGTCGGGCGACTGGCCGGCGTGGACGGCGAGGGTGTCGAAGCGGAATGATTCGGTCATCGAGCCTCCGGAGGGAGGCCACTCTAGCAGAGACGGCGGCGGCCGTGGGTCGTTGACCATCGGCGCGACCGGCCGCGCGAGAGGGGGTTCTCCTGGCCGCCTTCCACGAGAGAGGCCGCCCGCCGGGTAAGGAGGCAAAGCGACTCCCGCGCATCCGAACGTTGTTTTTTGATGTAGAACCCCGGGGTTGGATAGGAGCGTACATGCCTCGGTCGAGTCCGATGAAGACACTCCTCGCGATCCTCCCGGCCCTCGCGCCAATCCCCCTCACGGCCGGGGCTGGCCGTGCCTCCGAGCCGGAGGAGGTCACGCAGGCCGAAGCCGCCCCCGGGGCGGGCAAGGTCGTCCAGACGGACACCTTCGGGATGAACGTCGCGACCTGGAATTTCACCAAGGGATCGACCGCTACCGTCGCCGACGCGCAGGTCCTCTCCGAGTTCGTCGGCGTCCACTATTACGAGTGGAAGGACGTACGTCTGGGGATGAACCTCCAGTTCAGCGAACAACTGGCGCCGCAGCTCCAGGCGGGTAATCCGTTTCGGATCTTCGCCTTCCTCCCCCAAGTGGGATGGAACATCGGGGGACCCTTCTTCGTCGCGGGCACCCTGACGATCGCCCCGTTCACCAACGGCGTGTGGAGCTGGGTCCTGGGCGTGCAGGCCATCGGCGGCGCGGCCTGGGAGGTCGCCAAGGGGGTCAAGGTCACCACCGCGGTCGAGGTCCCGTACAACTTCTATCCCGCCCAGACGCTGGGGCTCACGCCGCTTCTGGGCGCGTCGTTCCGGCTGTAACGGGCTCTTCGCGGGGCCCCGTAGCGCGTGTGGGGGCGCTCCCCTGGAGCGCCTCCAGGGCGAGAGGAGGTTCGATGACACGGCGGACGTGAACGGCGGCCGCCCCCATGGCCGCGGCCCCGGGCCCTCCCTCCGCGCCGGCCACCCGGCGAACCCGCCGCCGCGGCGGCGTCAGATGAAGAGGATCTGCGCGCCCGCGGCCTTGTCGAAGAACTCCATCGCGGTGAGGACGCCCTCGACCTGCGGGACGAGGTCCTCCTTCTTCAGCTTGAACATG
>JAKAPL010000075.1 GCA_021807105.1 Myxococcales bacterium
GCGCGCGGGGGGGGGGGAACGGAGGTTTTCTCCCCAGCCCCTCTCGCCGGCTCGCGCCGCCGGCAGCCGCGCGCCTCTTCCGGGCGGTGACGTCCGTCACCGGAGCCCACGACCTGCCCGCTGCGCGGAGAGCGGCGGCGCGCTCCCCCCTACGTTAGGAGGCTGGAACCGACGCGCGGCACGGGATCGCCGCCGTCCGCCGTTCAGTCGTAGTGGCGGGGCTCGGGCTTCAGGATCGAGAAGGGGATGGGGCGGTAGGTGATCTCGGGCCCGGCAGGCCGGTAGGTGGCGATCGTCGTCTTGCACCACTGGTCGAGGCTCGCCTTCCACTTCGCCATGAAGGCCGGGTCGTCCTGGGGTTTCTTCCCCGCCTCGGGCGTGAGCTCGAAGGCCGGCTTGTAGTGGGCGCCGCGGCACTCGTCGCGCAGCCTCGCCCCCTCGACCATCGCGTGGGCCATCTCCAGCATGTTCGAGAGCTGGTTGGTGAAGACCACCGCCTGGTTCGCCCGCGGGCTGTCGTCGAGGTTCCCGACGTTCTTCCACCGCTCCTTGAGCTCGCCGATCTTCTTCGCCGCCGCCGCGAGCTTGTCGTTCTCCCGGATGACGGTGCAGTAGGCGGTCATCACCTCGCCCAGCTCGCGGTGGATCGCGTACGGGTTCTCCGCGTGCTCGCCCTTCATCTGGTAGATCCCTTGCAGCCGCGCGCGCCAGCGCGCCTTCGCGTCGGAGAGCGCGCCCTGCGCGTCCGGGAGCTTCCCGCTGTTCTTCGCGTACAGCGCCATCGCCGGCCCGCCGATCATGCCGGCGTAGATGCAGGAGAGCAGCGAGTTGGCGCCCAGGCGGTTCGCGCCGTGGTACTGGTAGTCCACCTCGCCCGCCGCGAAGAGGCCGGGGAGGTTCGTCTGCTGGTTTCTGGGCGAAGGGACGATGTCGCCGTTCGCGTTCGCCTCGTAGTCGACCCAGAGGCCGCCCATCGAGTAGTGCATGCCGGGGAAGATTCGCATCGGGATGCGCGTCGGATCCTCGCCCGCGAACTTCTCGTAGATCTCCAGCACGCCGCCGAGCTTGCGCCACAACACGTCGGCCGGGATGTGGGTCACGTCGAGGTAGACCTGGTCCTTGCCGTCCACGCCGAGCTTCAGGTCGCGGCAGACATGGAAGATCTCTCGGGTGGCCACGTCGCGGGGGACGAGGTTGCCGAACTTCGGGTACTTCTCCTCGAGGAAGTACCAGCGCTTGCCGTCGCGCGGCACCCAGACGCGGCCGCCCTCGCCGCGGACGCTCTCGCTGATGAGCCGCAGCTTGTCCTCGCCCGGGATCGAGGTCGGGTGGACCTGGAGCATCTCGGGGTTGGCGTAGAGCGCGCCGTCCCGGTAGACGCTGCCGAGCGCGCTCCCGGTGTTGATCATCGAGTTGGTGCTGCGGCCGAAGATGATGCCCGGGCCGCCGGTCGCGAGGCAGACGGCCGAGGCGGGGAACGCCTCGACCTCCATCGTCCGTAAGTCGACCGCCGCGATCCCCCGGCAGCGCCCCTCGCCGTCACGGGCGACGCCGAGGAACTCCCAGTACTCGTGCTTGCGCACCCGCCCCTCCGCCTCGTAGCGGCGGACCTGTTCGTCGAGCGCGTAGAGGAGCTGCTGGCCGGTCGTCGCGCCGGCGAAGGCGGTCCGGTGGTGGAGCGTGCCGCCGAAGCGCCGGAAGTCGATGAGCCCCTCGGGGGTCCGGTTGAAGGGCACGCCCATTCGA
Organism: Myxococcales bacterium; assembly: GCA_021807105.1. Classification (GTDB taxonomy): domain Bacteria; phylum Myxococcota; class Myxococcia; order Myxococcales; family JAKAPL01; genus JAKAPL01. The sequence goes on from JAKAPL010000075.1 coordinate 1,747, forward strand.
TCGAGCAGGTAGATGATCCCGGGCGCCGCGTAGCACATGCCCTTCACCGGCGGCTGCTCGGCGAGAAAGTCGCCCCCCTTGAGGCTGTCTTTCACGTGGATGTCGGGGTGGTCTCCCTCGCCCTTGGTGTTGACCGCGCCGTTGATGCCGCCCTGGGCGCAGACGGAGTGGCTCCGCTTGACGGGGACGATGGAGAAGACGTCGACCGGCAGCCCCGCCTCCGCGAGCTTGATCGTGGTCATCAAGCCTGCGAGCCCGCCCCCGACGACGATGAACCGCACTTCCTCGGCCATGGACCGCTCCTCTCGTTCGATGGGGAAGACCTTTTACTCCTTTCGCGCCGTCCAGGGGGAGAAAAGTGCTCGCCGGACCGGCTGCTGGGTCCCGAGTGAGCTACTGATCTTGCGGGCTGCCGCGCGCGACCCGATCCAGGTACCCACGGGAGACGCGGAGCGGGTCGAGCCGCAGCTCTCGCGCCAACGAGATCAGGAAGCCCCGCAGGTAGACGGTGACCGGGAGGGCGGCGAAGCGCTCCTGCTCGATGGCCTCGAAGTACCGGCGGGAGATCCGGGTGCGGCCGGCGAGGTCGTCGAGGGAGAGGCCGCGCGCCTCGCGGATGCGGCGCAGCACCTCGCCGGTGATGGGGGCGTCCGCCGGCAGGTCGGACTCGGCCTTGCGCACCGGCCGCGGCGGCTCGGTGGGCTCCTCCCGCGGGCCGCCGGCCGGCGGGCCGGCCGCCGATCTGGGTTCGAGGACGGGCGAGGCGGGGAGCGCCGCCGGGGCGCTCGGGGGCTGGCGGGCGTTCTCGGGGAAGCGGCGCGCGAGATCGTAGGCGCGGCGCGCCTCGGGATCGGCGAGCACGCGGTAGGCCTCCTCGAGGCGCGCGAGGAAGAGGCGGCTCTCCTCGGGCGCAACGAGCGCGTAGGTGGCCAGGGAGTCGGGGCCGAGCTGGCGCCTCGCCCGCTCGTAGGCGGCCTCGACCTCCACGTCCGAGCAGCCGGGCGTGAGGTCCAGAACCTCGTAATGGTCCTGCTCGGCCGGCTCTTTCATCGCGGCCTACCCTCCGATCGCCGTCACGGCCGCGGCGCGCTCGATGGCCAGCAGCCGGCCGGCGATCGCCGCCATCGCCGTCGCCGTCCTCCCCTGCGGGAACTCCACGAGCAGCGGGCGCCGCGCGCGGACCGTCCGCCAGGCGTCGTCGTCGAACTCGATGTAGCCGAGGTAGTCCATCTCGAGCCCGAAGTAGGCGCGCCACGCCGCGGCCACCGCGTCGCCGATCTCGGCGTCGCCCGCCGTCCGGGCCATGTTGACGACGAGCCGGGGCCGGAACCCCCGCATCTCGCGCTCGAGCTGCTCCGCGAGCGCGGGGTCGCGCTCGCGCGCCGCGGAGAGGAGCCGGCGGGGCCCGAGGAGCGTGCCCGCGGCCTGCCGGGTCGCCTCGGCGAGCAGCGCGGCGAGCGCTGGCCCTTCCATGGCCGCCCGCAGCCGGCGGTAGAAGGCGGCCTTGAGGAACCGGTAGCCGTTCTCGACCGAGGTCGGTTCGGGGACGAGCACGACGATCCCATCGTCGGCGGCCAGGAAGAAGTCGAGGACGTTGAGGCCGGTCCCGGCGCCGACGTCGAGGATCACGAAGTCCTGATCGAGGGCGCGCACCGCCCGCAGGAGCCGCAGCTTCTGCTGGTGCCTGGGGTTGGCGGCTGCGAGGGGATCGTCCTCTCCGCCCACGAGCGACAGGCCGGTCACGGCGGACGGTACGAGCGCCTCCTCCAGCCGGGAGATCCTCCGCTCCATGAAGTCGCCGAGGCCGGGGCGGGCCCGCGGGAGGCCTAGGCAGGTGTGGAGGTTCGCGCCGCCGAGGTCGGCGTCGACGAGCGCGACCCTCCGGCCGAGCCGGGCCAGCTCGATGGCCAGGGACGCCGAGACGAGGCTCTTGCCGATCCCCCCCTTGCCGCCCCCGACGGCGACGATTCGCGCACGGGAGGCGGCAGGCCGGGCGGCGGGGTAGCCGCGCACCTGCGCGAAGAGCTGCGGGAGGCCGGTCTCGGGGACGCCCACGTTCACTCCTCGATCAGCTCGGCGTTCCAGTAGGAGGCGTCGGCCAGGTCGAGGAACGGCGCCCACTCCCGGAAGGGCGGACGCTTCGTCCCCAGCCGGTGGAACGGGCTCCAGCGTGGGCGCGCCGGGCGCGCGAGCAGGCGCATCCCCGCCTCCTCCGGCGTCCGCCCCCCCTTGCGGAGGTTGCAGGTGACGCACGAGCAGACGACGTTCTCCCACGTCGTCGTTCCCCCGCGCGACCGCGGCACGACGTGGTCGAGGTTCAGATCCGAGCGGCCAAACTGCCGGCCGCAGTACTGGCACCGGTTCTGGTCACGGGCATACACGTTGAATCGCGAGAAGCGGATCCGCGCATGGGGCAGCCGCTCGCAGGCGACGAGGACGATCACGCGCGGGATCCGGAGCCTCCGGCCGGGCGTGCCCACGCTGTCGCCATGAGCTTCGGCCGAGAGCGCCGCCCAGCTCGCGAAGTCGAACAGGCGGTATTCGTGGTCGATGGCGCGGGCGATCCCCTGGTAGAGCAACGCGAACGCCCGCCGGACGGAGGTGACGTGGATGGGCTGGTAGAGGCGGTTGAGGACCAGCACGCTCGTGTCAAGCATGGCCCACCACGCCTTCCGGATCGGGAGGCCCGTGCGAGGCTCGGCCTCCAGTCCTCGCCGCCCCGGAGGGCTTGCCCGTCTCCGAACGACCTTGGGGAGCCTCCCGCGCGCCCACGCGGCCGGCCTCTGCTGTCCCCGGCGGGGGGCCTCCCGGCCACGCGTGCGCGCCCTCGACCTGGACCCCGAGGAGATCGATCTCGTCCTCGGCCACCGTCCGCAGGTCGAGCAGCAGCCGTCCCGCGGCGATGCGGCCGATGACCGGCGGAGCGCCCGATCGCAGCCGGGTGGCGAGCGCCTCGGGCTCTTGGGACGAGAGCCCGACCGCCCAGGACGGCGGCTCGGCGAGGGGCAACGCCCCGCCGCCCACCTGACCGGCCACGGGAACCACCTCGGCCGGCACCCCGCGGGCGACGAGCCACGCGCAGAGCCGCGCGGCCCGCGCGCGCAGCTCCGCTTCCGGCGTGGCGAGCATGGCGAGCGCCGGGATCTCCGCGGCGCGACCGTCGCGGTAGAGCCGCAGCGTTGCCTCGAGGGCGGCCGCCGAGAGCTTGTCGATCCGGAGCGCCCGCTGGAGGGGGTGGCGGCGCAGCTTCTCGACGAGCGCGCGCCGGCCGACGATGAGCCCGGCCTGCGGGCCGCCGAGGAGCTTGTCCCCGGAGAAGGTGACGAGCGACGCGCCCGCGGCGATCGCCTGCGCGGCCGTCCGCTCGCGCGGCAGCCACGCGGCGGCGGAGGCGAGGCAGCCCGAACCGAGGTCGTCGAGGAGCGGTAGCCCGTGCCGGTGACCCAGCGCGGCCACCTCCTCGGGGGATGCCTCCTCGCAGAAGCCGATCATGGCGAAGTTCGAGCGGTGGACCTTGACGAGGAGCGCCGTCCGCTCGGTCAAGGCCGCCTCGTAGTCGGCGATCCGCGTCCGGTTGGTCGTCCCCACCTCGACGAGCGAGACGCCGCCTTGCGCCATGATGTCGGGGATCCGGAACCCACCGCCGATCTCCACCAGCTCGCCCCGACTGACGACGGCCTCGCGTCCGGAGGCGAGGGCGGTGAGTGCGAGGAGCACCGCGCCGGCGTTGTTGTTGACCGCGAGCGCCGCCTCGGCGCCGGTCAGCTCGCAGAGGGCCGGCTCGATGGCCGCCTGACGGGACCCTCGTTCGCCGGTCGAGAGATCGTATTCGAGGTTCGTGTAGTGGCTCGCCACCTCCCGGACGCGCTCGACCGCCGCCGGCGCCAAGGGAGCGCGACCGAGGTTCGTATGCAACACGACGCCGGTGGCGTTGATGACGCGCCGCAGCGCGGGAGCCTCTTCCTCCGAGAGCGCCCGTTCGAGATCGCCCCGCGTGACGCTGCCGTCGCCCTCTCCGGAGAGGAGCCGCGCTCGTGCGCCGGCGACCGCGCGTCGCGCGGCTCGTGACAGCGGCTCGCGCCCGTGCAGGGCGAGGAGCGCCCGGCAGGTCTCGCCGGAGAGCAACGCGTCGACCGAAGGAAGTCGGCGCAGGATCTGGTTTTTCTCCTCGTCGGTCACGGACGGCGGACTATAACACGTAGAGCACTCCAGGGAATCCGAACCGCCGCGCGGCGAGGAGCGCCAAGGCGTGGCCATGGTCGTTCACGGAGGGCGGCGCGGCACGTCGTTGGGCCGGTGCGCGCTCCGGCGGGCTTCCCTCCCGGACGACCATCGTCTACGATTCGCACCGATGCCCCGCTTCGCGAGCCGCGCTGGAATCGAGCTCGCCTACCGCGAGACCGGGCGCGGACCTCGGGTCGTCCTGCTCCATCCGTTCCCGCTCGACGGCCGCGCGTGGGATGGGCAGATCCGGGCCCTCGCGGCCGAGCATCGGCTGCTGGCCGTCGACTTCCCCGGGTTCGGGGAGAGCGCTCCCCCGCCGCGAGACCTGAAGCTATCCACGGTCGCGGCGGCGATCGCCGAGCTCCTGCGCGATGACCGCGCGCCGGCGGCGATCGTCGGATTGTCGATGGGAGGCTACGTCCTGCTCGAACTGCTCGCGCAGGCTCCCGAGCTCGTGACCGCGGCCGTCCTCGCGGATACCCGGGCGGGGCCGGACAGCGCCGAGGGAGCGGAGGGGCGCAGGCGGTTCGCCCTCCGGGCCGAGACGGAGGGCGTCGCCTGGGTGGCGCCCGAGATGCTGCCCCGGCTCTTGCGTCCGGACGCCGACCCCCTCGCCGCCCGGACGGTCATCGATCGGATCGCCGCGGCGACGCCCGCGGGCGTCGCCGCCGCCCAACGCGCGATGGCCTCGCGGGCCGACTGGCGGCCCCTGCTTCCCGGGCTGCGGCTGCCCGTGCTCGTGATCGCCGGAGCCCGCGACCTGCTGATCCCGCCGGAGGAGTCGTTCCGGATGGCCGCGGCGATCCCCGGCGCGCGCCTCACGGTCATTCCCGGCGCCGGCCACCTCGCGAACCTGGACGAGCCGGAGGCGTTCAACCGCGCGCTGGTCAGCTTCCTGACGGCGTAGCGGCGAGCCGGGCGGCGTCGTCCAGGATCGCGTCGAACATGGCCGGAGTGAGCCGGCCCGTCTGGGTGTTCTGCTGGCTCACGTGGTAGCTGCCGAGGAGCCACGCGCCGCCGGGCAGTCGGACGCGAGCGCCGTGGGCGAAGCGGGGCTCGCGCGCGAACGGCCGTCCGATCCGCCGCACGTGGGCGAGCAGCGCCGACCAGGCGATCGCGCCGAGCGCGAGGACCACCTTCCCGCCGGCCAGCAGCGCGAGCTCGCGATCGAGGAACGGAGCACAGCGGGCAAGCTCCTCGGGCGCGGGGCGGTTCTCCGGTGGCGCGCAGCGGCAGGGCGCCGTGACATACGCCCCGCGCAGGGCGAGGCCGTCGTCCCGCCGGACGGATGTGGGCTGGCTCGCGAGCCCGGCCCGGTGGAGCGCGGCGTAGAGGAAGTCACCCGAGCGGTCACCGGTGAACATGCGGCCCGTCCGGTTCGCCCCGTGGGCTGCCGGAGCGAGCCCGACGATCACGAGCCAGGCCTCCGGATCGCCGAAGCCGGGGACCGGCCGGCCCCAGTAGTCCCAGTCGCGGAACGCCCGCCGCTTCTCCCCGGCGACCCGCTCGCGCCAGGCGACGAGACGCGGGCACGCCCGGCAGGCGGCAATCTCGGCGGCGAGGGTCTGGAGCTCGTTGCGGGCCCGAGGCGGGCTCCCCATCTTTACTCCGGAACGGTTGGTCTGGAGCTGGAACCGGCGCTGCGAATGATGATCGTCCTTCGGACTGTTCGCCAAGACCTCGATGATAGCATCCGTCGCTTCGTCCAGCGCGGGGTCGTCAGACGCCTCGCGCGCTTCTACGACCGGCCGGATGCCGCCCTGACCGTCGAGCTGCTCGGCCGCGCGATCCCACGGCGCGACAACCAGCCACAATGCCGGCTGACGCTCGTGATGCCGGGCGGCCGGACGCAGCACGTCGAGCAGGCTGCGGAAGAGCTGCGCGAGGCCGTGGATCGCGCCGGCGTGAGACTGGAGCGGCGGGTCAAGCGCGAGCTGTCACGGTTGCGCGAGCGCAACCCCCACCGGTGGCGCCGCCGCCCGCGGACGGCGATCCGGGTCCCCAATTCAGCGCTGCCGCCGAACGTGGCGATGTTCTCGTAGCCCCCACTGGGTCCACCGCCGGGCCGTGGATCATCCTCGGAGGCTGGTGTGATGGGAACGCCGACGTCCCGCCGGCGCTGGGCTTGGCGATTGGTGTGAAGCGTCCCCGCGAAAAAGACCGGCCGCCTAGTTTCCCGGGCAGCTCTTGGCCACGCCGAAGCCGTAGAGCGTCGGCGTGGCCGCCGCCCCCTGGCTGCCCGCGAGTGCGCAGACCTTCGGGACGAGGATGGCGTCGACCACCAGGTACTGGCCGCCGGAGAGCTGCGCGGTCTGCGGCGGATCCCAGGTCGAAGGCTTCTGGAGGTCGATCGGGTTCTGGCACTTCCCGCTCGCCACGGACTCGCAGAGGGTCGTGGGCGCGATCGCCGAGAGCGCCGCAGGGTCGAGCGAATTGGAGACCTGCGCCTGGATCTGGATGTCCGTTCCGGGCGGCACGTTGGCGGTGTACGACAGGGTCTGCCACTCCGTGAACTCGGGCTCGGAGGCGCATCCGTCGAAAGCCTGGTGCACGAGGGCGGTCGCCAGGGTCACGTTGTGCAGCGCGTAGCCGGTGAAGTCCGAGTACGAGTAGACGTTGCTCCCCAGCGGGATGTTGATCATCTGCTGTCCGGTCGCGCCGCTGAAGCGGGTGGCCGAGCCGTAGTAATTGCCCGCCCAGACGTCGTTCTCTTGGTCGAAGTCGACCCCGATGTTGCAGCTCTGGCCCGGCCACTGGGAGAACCAGTTGAGCGTTCCGTTCTGGCACCAGCCGCCGGTCCCCGTCCAGCACGGGACCTGCCCCGCTTTGTCCGGGTTGAAGGACTCCGCGCCTCCCCCCGAGCCGTTGTTGCACCAGACGCCGAGCGCGACGTTGTTGTACTTGTCGGTGTTGATGCCCCGCGAGTAGCCGTTGTTCCCGGTCGACGGGTTCAGGTCGTAGCTCTTCCAGGCCGCGGCGATGTCGCTGCCCGGGATCGCCGCAAGCCCCCCGTTCTCCACCGCGATGTAGTCCTTGAGGTAGGTCTTGGCGTCGAACGAGCAGGCCCGGTTGCCATACTGCCAGGCCGCGATCCAGATCCGCTGCTGGACGTCCGAGCCGACCCCGTATTGTCCGCAGCCCGAGTAGTTGGGCACGTAGCCGGGCATGCCCGGCGCCTGGGTGATGTTCGTGTACGGGGGAATCTGCTTGCCGGTGACCGGATCGGTGTAGGTGATGGTCGTGAGCGCCGCGAGGTTCCCGGACCCGACCGAGCCCTCCCAGAGGATCCCCGCGCAGTCGACCGTGTTTCCGTATGGGCTGATGCCCGTGGGCATGACCTTGTTCACGTCGTAGGGGGTGTTGCTGCCGTTGCCGGCGCCCCCGTACGCGAGGTCGATCTCGGCGGCCCCGTTCCACTGGCCGATCCAGACGTCGCACTGCGATGTCGCCGCGTTGCAGTGGGGCGACATCGCGGCGGCCCGGGAGAAGCTTGTCCCCCCCGTCAGCCGGTTGGGATCGGCGTTCGGGTCGGGGTTCGGTTCGCCGAGGGGAATCGAGAACTTGATGCAGTCGTCGTAGTTGACCGGATCGTCCTCGTCGTTGCCGGTCTGGTCGTGGTTCGCGTCCGTGCAATGGTATTGCTGGGCGTAGGACGAACCGGGGGCGATCAGCGTCGGCGGGATCAGCGTCCGGGTGCCACCGCCGGCCAGTTGCAAGGGGACGCCCTCGGTGAAGTGCTGGCCCGCGACCAGCCCGGCGCGCTGGTGGCAGCGGGTCTCGCACTGGCCGATGTTGTCGCTCACGTTGATGATCTCCGTCGCCCCTGCTTGCCAGGCGCAGAAGTTCCCGGCGCCGCAGCCGGGGGCGCGGAGGGCCACCCAGACGTTGCCGCTGCGGTCGACGAGGGTGCGCGACGGGGAGTTGCCGCCTCCATTGCCCAGGTTGAGCTGGTCGGTGACGACCTGCCAGATGTCTCGCTCGCCCGCCACGCAGCGGCCGTTGCTGTCCGTCTTGCCGCTGCCCGTACACGGCTCGACGCCGTGGTTGTCCACGGGGACGATGCAGTAGTAGCGCGCCTGCTCATAGGGCGGCCCGCTCGCCGGGATCAGGATGCGCGAGATCGTCCCGTCGCCCGAGTTCGACATGTAGACGAAGTCGCTCGCGAACGCCGCCGCGCTGCCGATGGTGACGCCGCCGTCCGCGCCGGGCGCGGTCCCCGATTGGCCGCCGTCGGTGGTGTACGTGATGGCGACCGTGTTGGCCACCGTCCCCGTCTGCCCCCCGGTCGGGCTGCCACCGCCAGGGTTCGGGTTGATCGTCGTCGTTCCGCCGTCGGGCAGGGTGTAGACCTTGCACGTCCACGGCCCCGTCCACGCGGTCACGAGAAGGACCGGGGCGAGGATCAGCAACCGAGTCATTCGATACCTCCGTGGTTCGCCGGCGACCGGCGCCGTCGATTATAACGCCAGCGGCAACCCGGGGAAATACCCCTGGGGCGCCCGCCCCCATTCCTGGCGCCTGCCGCCATGATGCCGGATCCGGTCACTCGCCGAGCGAACGCAAGCCGCGTGCCCCGATTTCGGGTGGTCGCGACACGGCAACCTCCCGTCATCCAAGGCCTTCGGAGCGGCGGCCTGTGCGCAGTGCGACCTCTCTGCGATGCGAGGTGTGCAACGAGTGCGGAGTCAGGCGAATCGTCCAGCCGGCGGCGAGTCACTCTTGCCGTTTCCCCCGGCGGCGGCGTACAACGGGGAAGACACTTTCCGCGAGGGTCCCGTGAAGCGGATCATCTGGGTTCTTGCCGTCGCCGTCGCCGCCTGTTCGCAGGGCGGAGGCGAGCCGGGCGGCGGCGTCACGAGCGGTCCTGGCGGCTCCGCTGGAGGGGGTCCTTCCTCCGGTGGCGTCTCCGGCCGCGGCGGTCAGGGCGTCTCCTCGGGGACGAGCGGATCGCCGTCGACCACGAGCAGTTCCGGCGGGAACGGCAGCGCGAGCAGCGGAGGGGCGAGCAGCGGGAACGGGAGCGGGGGGAGCACGGGGGGGATCGGCGGTGGGAGCACGAGCGGCGGGAGCAGCAGCGGCGTCGCGAGCACGAGCGGCGGCTCGAGCGGGGCGACGAGCGGCGGCCTCTACGATGGCGGCTGTAGCTGGCCCGGAACCTCGTGCTCCGATGGTCCTTGCTGCGACGGGTTGACTTGCGGCGACGCGGGCCTCTGCTGCCGGCCGGAGATTGGCCAACCCTGCGGGGACGACGGCGAGTGCTGCTCGGGCCATTGCGACACGACGTCGAGGAGTTGTTGCCTTCCAGGCGGCTCTTCATGCTCCTCCGCCGGCGATTGCTGCACGGGTGCGTGCGTGGATGGAGGTTGCGCGGCGCTGGCCGGAGAGGCGTGCGGCGGATCTTCGGGCTGCGGTACGGGGATGGCCTGCGTCGATGGACGCTGTTGCTGGTCCGACGGCCCTTGTTGGTCGGCCGGCGTCTGCTGCTCCGGGCAATGCGGCGCGGACCTCTGTGCCTGCACGCCGCTCGCCAAGCCCTGCAGCCGGAACGCGGACTGTTGCAGCCTGACCTGCGACGCCGGGAGCTGCGCTTGCGGCCCCGCGGGGACCCCGTGCCTGTTCAGCACCGACTGCTGCGACGCGTGCGTCGACGGAGGCTGCACCTAGGGCTCGTCAGGGGCGCTTTGACTCGGCCTGTCCGCGGCTCTTATAGTCCGAAGCTGGTCCGAAGCGCTCTGCTCCGAAGGAGACCGCGCATGTCCGCTCCCGCTTCCCCGCCCGCGCCGCCGCCCGGGCAACTGCCGATCCAGATCGACGACGATGTCGCCCAGGGCGCTTACATCAACCTTGCGGTCGTGACCCACTCGGAGACCGAGTTCACGTTGGACCTCATCTACGTGCAACCACAGCCTCCGAAGGCGAAGGTTCGGGCGCGCGCGATCACGAGCCCCAAGCACATGAAGAAGCTGCTGCTCGCGATCCAGGAGCAGGTGAATCGCTACGAGCAGCGTTTTGGCGCCATCGACGTACCGACGTTCCCGCCGGGCGTGCTCCCCCAGTAGCCGCTTCCAGACTGTCGTCCGGATTCGCGACCGCGGCGCCGCTCACAACCTCCCGTATTTCCTGGACCGCACCCTTGGCGCACGGCTTGCTAGTTCCCTCTGTGAGCGCCGGCACGTCGCCGGCCGAGAACGGAGAATCCCATGCCCACGACCCAACCCCTGCTTCGCCAAGTGCCGTCCACGAGGGCGCCGTCCAGCGCCCGGCCCGAAGCCCAGCCCCCCGCCAAGCGGCTCGCCGTCTACACCATCATCGAGAAGCCCGGCAGCGACCGGAGCTTCTGGACGCGGATCGGCTACGCCTGGGTGAACCGCGACCAGTCCATCAACATCCAGCTCGACGCGCTGCCGATGAACGGGCGGCTCCACGTCCGCGAGGCGCCCGAACGGCCGGCCGGCGAACGGTCCGATCGGTAGCTCCAGCGCGGTTTGCAGACTCCCGGCTGGCGCGGCTAAAGTGGCGCCATGGCCCGCAAGCGCGTCGGCGAGCTCCTGGTCGAACGGAAGGCCATCTCCCCCGAGCAGCTCTCCGCGGCGCTCGCGTACCAGCGGGAACGCGGGGGCCGTCTCGGCCAGGCGCTGATTGCCAAGGGGTATCTGACCGAACCCGCGCTCTGCCGGGTCCTCGGCGAGGCGCTCGGGCTGCCCGTCGCCGAGCGCGTCCGGCTGCGCGACATGGACGCCCTCGCCCTCCTGCGGGGGAGCTTCTGCGAGCGCCACGCGCTCTTCCCCGTGGCCGCGGAGGGTCGAGGCAGCTACCGGCGGCTGACGGTGGCCATGGCGGACCCGCTCGATCTCGCCGCGATCGAACAGATCGAGTCCACGACCGGCTGCAAGGTCGAGCCCGTTCTCGCCCCGCGTGCCGAGATCCGTGAGGCGGTTGCGCGCCACTATCACCTCGACCGCGGGAGCGACATCGGGCCGCTTCCCGACGCCACCGGCCGGATGGTCCTCGTCCGGCCGGGCGGGGGGGAGGAGACGGTCGATACGCGTCCTGTGGGCAGGGACATCCCCCCGCCGCTCCTGCCCTATCCCCCGCCCGAGGAGGTCCTGCCGCTGACGGACGAGGTCACGAGACGAACGGACCTCGCCGAGTTCATCCGGGATCGGGAGCGCCGTCAGGCGAGCCGCACGGCGCCCGGCTCGCCGGCCGCGCAGATCGAGGAGTTGGACCATCGCCTCTGGGCGCTCGTCCGGCTGCTTGCCCGCAAGGGTCTGATCACGCGGGAAGAGTTCCTGGAGGAGCTGGACGGGTAGAGTCCCGCCGGACGAAGCTTCCGTCCGTACCTTGAGACGTGAGGAGGCTTCGTCATGGAAAAGAGGGTAGTTCTCGCGGCGGCCTTGCTTCTGCCGGCCGCCCTCGCGTGGGCGCAGCACCCCACCGCTCGGCAGGACGAGAGCGGGCGCGCGCTGGTCGAGGAGACCGAGCCGCATCGGGTCGTCACCGGCCGGATCGCCGCGGTCGATCCCGGCCGGAACGTGGTGGTCATCGCGCAGGCCAGCGGAGGCCGCACGAGCCTGCGCCTCTCGCCCTGGACGGTCATCACCCGCGACGGTGGACCGGCCTCGATCGGTCGGATCCGCCAGGGCGTTCCGGTCCGGGCAACCTACGACGTGCGGGGGGGAGAGAAGCTCGCGCTGGTGCTCGACGTGTCGCAGGCAGGAAGCTTCCCCCCGCCCCGGCGATAGGCGAGCGTCGCCGCGATCGGGCGGCGCGAGCGAGATCGCCGTGACTTCGCAGCGACGCCACTCCCCGGCGGATGCGGGTTGAAGCCATGGAGCCGGCTGCCGTGCGGTAGGAGTCGGCCCCCGAGTCGATCGGAGGGAGCAAGCTCCCCGTACGGTTTTAGCCCTCGCTCCGTATGTCCTGCGGCCGAGAGCGAAGCTGGGGAGCGGCACCCTTCTCGCCGGCCAGGGCCGTGCCTCACACGGGGTTCGGCTGCTTACGGACGGATTCGGGACCGTGAGGGCGTCTTGACGCGCTCGCGAGCCACGCCTACAACGCCGTTCCGCCGCCTTTTCGTGCCTTCGCCCTTGTCCCGCGCCCTCGCCCTGCTCCCCATCGTGCTCCTCGCGTGCGCGGCGTGGGCCGAGGAGCCCGCCCGGCTGCTCACGCTGGCGGAGGCGATCGAGCGCGGGCGGGCCGCGCAGCCGGCGCTGCGGGCGGCCCGGGACAACCTCGCGGCCGCGCACGAGCGGGTCGGCGAAGCGTTCGGCGGCTACCTGCCGCAAGTCTCGGCGTCCGGCGCCTACCAGCTCTCGACCGCGAACTTCGTCCTGAACCCCGGCCTCGCGGCCATCTTCGAGAGCCAGCACGGCAGCGCGAACGGCCAGGCGGCGTGCCTCACCCCGGCCGGCGGTCTCGCCGCCTGTATTCCGAACGTGCCGAACATCGGGGAGAACAGCACCGCGTTCAACTTCTATAGCCTCCAGCTCAACGTGAGCGAGACGATCTGGGACTTCGGCCGGACCTCGAACGCGGTGGGGCAGGCGGACGCGAGCGAGAAGGGCTCCGAGCAGGACCTCGCGACGGCCCTCCACCAGGTCGACCTGAACGTGCGGACCGCGTACTTCACCGCCCTCGCCGACCAGCAGCTCGTGGACGTCGCCGCCGAGCAGGTCGAAGACCAGAAGAAGCACCTCGCCCTCGCGCAGGCGCGCCTCGAGGTGGGCGCGGCGGCCCGCTACGACGTGAGCCTCGCGCTGTCCAACGAGAAGACCGCCGAGGTGGCCCTCATCCAGGCGAAGAACAACTTTGACGTGGCCCGGGCGACGCTCAACCAGGCGATGGGCGATACGAACGGGATCGACTACCGGCTCGCCCCGGTGGCGCTGGAGACGTCCTACGTGATCCCGGAGGTGGAGGCCGGCACGCAGCGCGCGCTCGCCGCACGGCCGGATTATCGGTCGGCGACGCGGAGGATCGAGGCCCAGCGTCGCGTCGTCGACGCGCAGCGCGCGACCTTCTACCCGTCGATCGCTGCGGCTGGGAACTTCGGCTGGACAGGCTACGACCTGCCGCTCATCTACAACTGGCAGGTGGGGGCGACGCTGACGGTGCCGCTCTTGAACGGCGGCATCGATCTCCACAAGCTCCGCGAGGACGAGGCGACGCTCGACTCGCTCGTCGCCGCCCGCGAGACGCTCGCCTTGCAGGTCCGGCTCGACGTGCAGAGCGCGGTCCTCTCGGCGCAGCAGGCGAAAGCCTCCCTCGATTCGGCCGAGGCCGCGGTGCACGCCGGCGAAGACGCCCTCGCGCTCGCCGAGGGGCGCTACCAGACCGGCGCCGGCAGCATCGTGGACCTGACCGACGCCCAGGTGACCGAGGTCACCGCGAAGGCGGGCCTCATCCAGGCGAACTACGCTTATGAGGCGGCGCTCGCGAAGCTCCGCTACGCGCTCGGCGAGGACTGATCCCGTCTTATTCACGGTCCGGCTGCTGCGGCGTCCGATCCCGCGCCTCCCGAAGGGGGGGCTTGCCACCCCTACAACGACATGGGGGGGTGTGCTCGCTCCTTCCTCCTGCGGGGGGCTTGCCACCCTCCAAACGACTTGGGGGGAGGTGCTTTACGCACGCCTCGTCGGTCGTCGCTGCGCTTGCCTTTCTCGGCTGCGGTCTCGAACGCCTCGCTACGCCGTACCGTGAATAAGACGGGCTGATCGACTCCTTGCCGAGAAAGGCTCGTCCGGTGCGAGGTGCTTCGGCGAGCGCGGAAGGCGAGGGTGGATGGGGGTGCGTGGGGAGCCCCGGCTCCCCACGCCAGAGGACCGCCGTCACGCGGTCCGGAAGAGAGATCGCGGCCAGCCCCGTCCGCCGCGGTGGGTCGGCGCCTTGAATGGCCAGCGCCGCGCCTCACGCGGGGTTCGCTTCTTACGACGGATTAGGCGCCGACAGGGGCCGACGATCCACGTTGACTCGCTCCTTGACCGTCGCCTAGTCTCCGTTTCTCTTGGAGTCGATCGGAGCATGGGAACGCCGGCAGGGGCGTCATCTCCGGGTGCTGCTCGCGGCCATCGTGGCCTCGATTGCCGTGGGCCAGGCGTTCGCGCTCGCCGGGAAGATCGAGAACCCTCTGCTCGTCCACGGGGGGCCCGGTTACGCGATCTTCCTCCTCGGCGGGTTGTTCGGGAGCTTCGTCCTCTCGCTGGGCCTCGCCCCGTCGCCCGCCGAGCGGCGCGCGCTCCTGCTCCTCGGGCTCGTTCTCGCCATGGGCTTCTTCGCGGCCGACCTCGTCCCGCGCGACGCGCCCGAGGTCCTCGGTGCGCCGCTCGGCGCGCTGGGCCTCCTCGCCGCCGCGCTCGCGGTGGTCCGGGCGCCGGCCGAGGAACGCGAGCCCGCCTTGCGGCGGCTCATGGCGAGTGCGCTGCCGCCGGCGTTCGTCATCTCGACGGCCCCCGCGCTCCTGCTCACCATGACCTGGCACCCGCTCGCCTACGACGGCCTGATCCGGGCGTTCGACGTGACCCTGGGGGTCGAGCCGGCGATGCACCTCGCCCCCCTCGTCGACTTCGCGTTGCTCGCGAACGTGGCCATCCGCGTCTACCTCGCGACCCCCGTCGGCTTCGCCGTGCTCTACGTCGCGCAGGAGCGCGCCCCGCGACGGCCTCCCATCGACGTGTTGGGCGCTTTCGCGCTCGCCAGCTTCGCCGGCTTCGCGCTCTACAACGTGCTGCCGGTCGTCGGACCGCGCTACGTGCTCGACGTGGCGCGCCCCGCGGCCGCGTCGCTGCCGCTCGGGCCGATGGTCGTCCCGAACGTGCCGCGCAACTGCATGCCGTCGCTGCACACGGCCTGGGCGCTGCTGCTCTTCTGGCACTGCCGCGGGAAACCCCTCCTCGTCCAGATCGGCGTCGCGCTCTTCGCCACCATCACGATCTTCTCGACGCTCGCCTTCGGCCTGCACTACCTCGTCGACCTGGTGGTGGCGGTCCCGTTCGCGCTCGCCGCGCAGGCGGCGGCGGCGCCCCGTTCAGCGCTGCGCCTCCCCGCGATCACCGCGGGCGTCATGGCGACGATTTTCTGGCTCTTCGCCCTTCGGACGGGCCTTCTCGTCCGGCACCCCTCCGCGCTCCTCTCCTGGCTCCTCGTGCTCATGACCGCCGCTGGCGGTCTCGTCCTCGAAGCGCTGCTCTGGCGGGCGAGCCGGTCCGATGAAGTCGTCGATCCGAGCTTCGCCTTGCCCGGTGAACGCCAGCGCGGTGAAGCATGAACGCACTCGTCCTGATGCTCGTTGCCCTGGCGGTCCTCACCGTCGGCTACCGGTTCTACGGCGCGTTCATCGCCGCGCGGATCCTCGCCCTGGACGACTCCCGGCCGACGCCGGCCGCCGCCCGGCCCGACGGCCGGGACTTCGTGGCGACGCCGCGCTGGGTCCTCTTCGGCCACCACTTCGCGGCCATCACCGGCGCCGGACCGCTCATCGGCCCCGTCCTCGCCTGCCAGTACGGCTACGCCCCGGGCTTCCTCTGGCTCGTCGCCGGCGTCGTCCTCGCCGGTTCGGTCCACGACTGCGTGATCCTCGTCGCCAGCGTCCGCCACGGCGGCCGGTCGCTCGCCGGGATCGCGCGCGAGGAGATGTCGCCGCTCGCGGGCGGCCTCGCCTCGGCGGCGATCCTCGTCGTGCTCGTCATGGCGGTCGCGGCCATGACCTTCGCGGTCGTCAACTCGATGAAGCGGGACGCCTGGGGCGCCTTCACCCTGGCCTCGACCGTGCCGCTCGCCGTGGTGATGGGGCTGTGGATGCGCCGGGGCGGCCCCCGCGCGATCCTCTGGGCCTCCCTCCTCGGGGTCTTTGCGCTCTTCGCGGTGGTCGCCCTCGGCGGCTGGGCGACCGGCCTCCCCTCCGGCGCGCCGGCCCGCGCGCTCCTCGAACGGTCCTTCTCGACCGGCTCCGCCGGCATCGCCTGGGCGGTCGCGGCTTACGGCTTCCTCGCGAGCGTCCTGCCCGTCTGGCTGCTGCTCACCCCCCGCGACTACCTGAGCTCCTACCTGAAGCTCGGGACGATCGCCGCGCTCGTCCTCGGCGTCCTCTGGGTCCACCCGCCCCTGGCGGCGCCGGCGGTCAGCGCCTTCGTCCATGGGGGCGGGCCGATCATCGCGGGCAAGCTCTTCCCGTTCTGCTTCCTCACCATCGCCTGCGGCGCGATCAGCGGCTTCCATGCGCTCATCGCCTCCGGGACGACGCCCAAGATGCTCGCCCGGGAGAGCGACGCGCGTCCGATCGGTTACGGCGCGATGCTCTGCGAGGGTCTCGTCGGGGTGACGTGCCTGATCGCCGCGGCCGCGCTCCACCCGGAGGACTATTACGCGATCAACGCGACCGCCGAGGTCTTCGCCAAGCTCGGGATGCACCCGATCGACCTCGCGGCCCTGGAGCAGGCCGTCGGCACGCACCTCGCGGGGAAGACCGGCGGCGCGGTGAGCCTCGCCGTCGGGATCGCGAAGGTCTTCGCCGGGCTGCCGTTCGTCCGCGCGATGCCGCGCCTGCTCGCTTATTGGTACCACTTCGCCATCGTCTTCGAGGGGATGTTCATCCTGACCACGGTCGACGCGGGCACGCGGGTCGCACGCTTCCTGCTCCAGGAGGTGGCCGGCCGGCTCCACCCGAAGCTGGGAGAGACGGGATGGGCTCCCGGTGCCTTCACGACCACCGCGGCCGTGGTCGCCGCCTGGTCGTGGCTCGTCTTCGCCGCCCTGCGGGATCCGCGCGGCATGGGCGTCCTCTGGACCATGCTGGGCGTCACGAACCAACTCCTCGCGGTCATCGCCCTCACCGTCGCGACGAGCTGGCTCGTGAACCTCGGCCGCGCGCGATATGCCTGGGTGACGCTGGCGCCGCTCGCCTGGGTGACGGCCGTGACCTTCTCCGGCGGCTTCCTGTCGATCAGCGGGCGATACTGGCAGATGATCCGGACGCCGCAGGCGCGCCCGATGGGAATCCTGTGCGCGCTGGGGATCGCGACCGTGATGGGCTGCACGTTCGCGATCCTCGTCCAGGGTGCGCGACGCTGGCTGGCCGCGCTCCGCCCCGCGCCGGCCGCCCCGGCGACGGCCATCCCTCGGCCTTAGCCGGTGAAGGAATCCCTGGACCGAGCCGGGGATTCCTTCACGAGCTCTTTGTCCGAAGCCCTGGGCCGTGGGCCCTGATCCGTCGATGAGGGCGCCGCTGCTTCTGGTCTACTACTTCCGAGAATGCTCTCGCCGCGCAAAGGTTTAGGGATGCTCTTACGGAGACTGCGGTGTGAATGGGGGGTGCGGGGGGAGCTGGGCTCCCCCTGCCAGAGGACCGCCGTCAGGCGGTCCGGAAGAGGGTGCGCGGCCCCGAGCCCCCTTGGCCGCGTTGGGTTGCGGCCATGAATGGCCGCGCTACGACCCCAGCGAAGCTGGGGAGCTGCACCCTTCTCGCTGGCCAGGGCCGCGCCTCACGCGGGCTGGGCTGCTGACGGGCGGATTGGGATTTGGCACGACTGCTGGTTCGGCACGACTGCTGGTTCGGCACGACTGCTGGTTCGGCACGACTGATCCCGTCTTATTCACGGTCCGGCTGCTGCGGCGTCCGATCCCGCGCCTGCGAAGGGCGTGCTCGCTCCTTCCTCCTGCGGCGTGCTTCAGCACGCCTCGTCGGTCGTCGCTGCGCTTGCCCTT
>JAKAPL010000122.1 GCA_021807105.1 Myxococcales bacterium
CCCGCCCGGCGATCACGCCCTTCATCGAGCAGGAGCCTGCCTCCATCCGCACGATCCTCTATCTCTTCCAGGATGAACCGGGATCCTGCCCGGCGATCACGCCCTTCATCGAGCAGGAGCCTGCCTCCATCCGCACGATCCTCTATCTCTTCCAGGATGAACCGGGATCCTGCCCGGCGATCACGCCCTTCATCGAGCAGGAGCCCGCCTCCATCCGCACGATCCTCTATCTCTTCCAGGATGAACCGGGATCCCGCCCGGCGATCACGCCCTCCATCGAGCAGGAGCCCGCCTCCATCCGCGAGCCCTTCTCCGGGGTCGTGGAGACTCTATCCCCCCCCGCCCAGGAGCCGGTTCAGCGTCTTCCGATCGATGCCGAGGAGCTCCGCCGCGCGGCTCTTGTTGCCGCTGGCCTCGGCGAGGACCAGCTCGGCGTAGCGCCGATCGAGCTCGGCGAGGCTCGGGCGGCCGTCGAAGAGGCGCGGCGTCGGCAAGGGCGCGGCGGCGGGCGGCGCGGGCTTGCGGATCGCCTCCGGCAGGTCCTCGGGGACGACGACGCCGGATGGATTGAGCGCGAGGGCCCGGGCGATCACGTTCTCCAGCTCGCGGACGTTGCCCGGCCAGCGGTAGGCGCAGAGCAGCGCGGAGGCGGCCTCGGAGAGGCGCGCGCCCTCCCCTTGCGCGTGCTTGCGAACGAAGTGGTCGGCGAGGAGCGGGATGTCCTCGGGCCGGTCGCGCAAGGGCGGGAGCTTCACGGTCACGACGTTGAGCCGGTAGAAGAGGTCCTCGCGGAAGCGGCCGGCGGCGACCGCCTGCTCGAGGTCGACGTTGGTCGCGGCCACCGCCCGGACGTCCACGCGGACCGGCTCGTTCTCGCCGACCGGCCGCACCTCCCCCTCCTGGAGGACGCGCAGGAGCTGGGCCTGGAGCTTGTTCGAGACCCCGCCGATCTCGTCGAGGAAGATCGTGCCGCCGCCCGCCTGCTCGAAGAGGCCGCGCCGGGCGTTCCCCGCGCCGGTGAACGCGCCCCGGGCGTGGCCGAACAGCTCGGACTCGAGCACGCCCTCGGCGAGGGCGCCGCAGTCCACCGCGATGAACGGGCCGGACGCGCGCGTGGAGCGCTGGTGGATGGCCCGGGCGAGCAGCTCCTTGCCCGACCCGCTCTCGCCCTGGATGAGGACCGTCGCCCCGGTCGCCGCCACGCGGGCGGCGGTCTTGTAGACCTGGAGCATCGCCTCGGAGCGGCCGACGATGTTCTCCAGCCGGTACTTGTCGTGGACCTCGCGGCGCAGGCTGCGGTTCTCCTCGGCGAGCCGCTTCTGGCGCAGCGCCCGCGAGACGACGAGCTTGATCGCGTCGACCTGGTACGGCTTGGAGAGGTAGTCGAAGGCGCCCTGGCGGATGGCGTCCATGGCGTCGTCGACGTTCACGTTGCCGAAGGCGGTGACCAGGATGACCGGCGTGTCGGGCCGGTGGGCGCGGAACGCCTTCAGGACCTCCAGCCCGTCGGCCTCGACCATCCGGATGTCGGTGACCACGAGGTCGAGCCCCCCCGCGTCCGGGTCCGCCGCCTTGGCCCGCGCGATGGCCTCGGTCCCGTCGGACGCCTCCTCGATGGCGTATCCCTCGGCGCGGAGGATCTTCCCCATCAGCTCGCGGGAGGCCCGGTCGTCGTCGACGACGAGGACGCGGGCCGGGGGGGTGGGGACGTCCGCCATGGTTCATCCTACCTCACCCCGCGTCCCCGGGGCCGCAGCGCACGAGCGGGATCCGCAACGTGAACGTCGAGCCGCTCCCGACCTCGCTCTCCACGTCGATCCGCCCCTTGAGGGCCCGGGCGATCTCGCGGCAGATGACCAGGCCGAGGCCCGTCCCCTTCCCTCGCGGTTTGGTCGTGAAGAAGGGCTCGAAGATGTGGCGCCGGTCGCCCTCCGGGATGCCGCCGCCGGTGTCGCGCACGCCGATGCAGAGATCGCCGTCCGGCGCGGCGGCGAAGAGGGCGAGCGTGCCCCCGGCCGGCATGGCGTCGGCGGCGTTCGAGATCAGGTTCGTGACGACGTGGCGGACGAGCGAGGGATCGGTGACGACGCCGGCGAGGTCCGGCGCGACGTCGCGGGTGATCCGCAGGCGGGCGCGCGCCTCGGCGGAGAGCGTCACGTCGAGCGCCTCGGAGAATAGCGTCCCCACGTCCACCGGCTCAGGGGCCGGCCGCAGCCCGCGCGTCGAGTCGAGGAAGCGGCGGATCACCGCGGTCATGCGATCCACCTCGGAGTGGACCATCGCGAGGTCGGACTTCACGTCGGGCGGGAGGCCCGGCTGGCGTTCGAGGAGTTGGACGTGACCGAAGATCGAGTTGAGCGGGTTGCCCAGCTCGTGGGCGATCGTGCCGGCGAGCTGGCCGAGGGCGGCGAGCCGCTCCTTCGCCCCGAGGTCGCGCCGGGCGGCGACGAGCTGGTCGTTGAGGAGCACGAGGTCGCGGTTCTTCCTCGCGAGGTCGGCGGTCGCCTGCTCGATGCGCGTCGTCAACTCCTGGTTGAAGCCCCGGATGCGGGAGAGCATCGTGTTGAAGCCTCGGGCGAGCCGGTCGAACTCGTTGCCCGAGCCGAGCGGCGCCTCGGCGTCGAGCCGCCCGCTCTCGACCTCGGCCATCGCGCAGGCGAGGCGGCCGATGGGGCGGCCGATCAGCCGGCCGATGAGGAACTGTGTGGCCAGGATCAGGACGAGCGCGCCGGCCGCCGCCACCCCCGCGAACACCTGCGATTCCTTGGCCGCCAGCCGGTCCGCCTCGTCGAGGGAGGCTTCGAGCGTGAGGCCGGCGTGGGACCGGCCGACCCGCAGCGGCACGGTGACGATCCAGAAGCGGCCGTCGGGCCGCTCGTCGAGCCGCGTGACCGCCTTGCGCGGCACGTCGGCGCTCCCCTCGCGCGTCTCCACCTGCGAGCCGTTCGGGCCGAGGGTGACCTCGATGATCAGGTCCGAGCCCGGACGCTCCACCGCGAGCGCGGCCGAGGTGAGCCCCCGGTGGCTGCGCAGGAGCGCGGCGAGCCGCTCGGTCGCCGCCCGCCGATCGAAGGTGCTGTCGTGGGAGAGATCGCGGGCGACCGTGCGATCGGTCTCCAGCGCGCGCTCCCGAATCTCGTTCTCGACCGCCCGCTCGGCGAAGCGGGCGCCGACGACCGCCGAGGTGCCGTCGGTGACGAGGAGGATCGCCCCGAAGAGCGCGATCAGCTTGGCGCGCAGCGAGACGGATCGACCGGCGCGCGCCATCGCCCGCCCGGCCGCGACGGGTCCCATCGGGACCTGCCGAATCTACGCGGCCGGCGGAGCCGGGGGCTGGCCGTTCGGCTGGGAGGCGGCGGGGGCGCCGACGGCGGACGTCTTGATCTCCTCCTCGCCCGCGAGCCCCTTCTTGAAGCCGCGGATCGACTGCCCGAGGGCGACGCCCAGCTCCGAGACCCGCTTGGGGCCGAATAGCAGCATACCGACCACCAGGATGATGGCCAGCTCTCCAAATCCCACGTGCATCGCAGACCTCGACTCTCTCGCGCCCGAAGGCGTGACACCCCCCTGTCTACCTCGGCGCCCGCGAGGAATCAAGGCCGGCGGCGGCGCCCCGGCCCCGGCTGAGGAGCTCACGCCGGGGGCAGGGGCGCGAGCAGGGGCGCCGGGCGCGGGACCGCGATCACCGAGAGCCCTCCCCGCTCGAACCGGACGTGGGCGAGGACGAGCCCGTGGCGCGCGCAGAGCCGGCGCAGCTCCCCGATGGTCGGCGCGAGGTGGGCCACCGCCACGGGCCGCTCGCCGCCGGGATCGCTCTGCCGCAGCTCGACGCGCATCGCGAGGGGCAAGATAGCCCTGCCCGTCCTCCCGGGCCATGGCCGGCCATGAATATCTCACCGCGCAAACCCCTTCGCCATCACGGCGGACATGTCGCCGCAGTTGCGCGCCGGATCGCAGGAGCTACCCCGACTTTTCCGAGCTGGGGAGCGCAACTCCCAGGCGAGTCAAGTAATCGAAATGACTCATGATTTCGAAGGGGGCTAGTGCAAATGTCAGTTCTCACGAGCTAGGGACCCCTGAGGGGAAAGTTTCTCACCTGCTTTCCCCCCTTCCGGAGCTGAGTTTCTCAGCTGAATTCCCCCCCCCGTCCACGCGTGACAGACGC
>JAKAPL010000076.1 GCA_021807105.1 Myxococcales bacterium
CGGCCGTCTGGGCGAGACGAGCGGCCGTCTGGGCGAGACGAGCGGCCGTCTGGGCGAGACGAGCGGCCGTCTGGGCGAGACCAGCGGTCGTCTGGGCGAGACCAGCGCTCGACAGGCCCAGACCAGCGCTCGACAGGCCCAGACCAGCGCTCGACAGGGCGAGACCAGCGCTCGACAGGGCGAGACCAGCGCTCGACAGGGCGAGACCAGCGCTCGGCAGGGCGAGACCAGCGCTCGGCAGGCCGAGACCAGCGCTCGACAAGGCGGCCTCGCCGGCCGCCGCTCCGACTCACCCCTCGTCTTCGCGAGGGCGTCCCACCCCCCCCTCCGCGCGGCGCGGGAGCGCTGCGCGCGCTCCTACACCCGCGAGACGGTGCGAGCCGTGAAGTCCACGAGGGGGATCACCCGGCCGTAATCCATCCGGGTCGGGCCGATGACCCCGATCGCGCCCAGCATCTTCCCGTCCACGGTATACGGCGAGGTCACGAGCGCCACCCCAGCCGTCTCGCCCAGCTCGCTCTCCGCGCCGATGAAGATCTGGAGCGACCGGGCGCGCGCCGCCTGGTCGAGGATCTGGAGGAGCCGCCCCTTCTCCTCGATCGCCGAGAAGAGCGAGCGCAGCCGTCCGAGGTCGAGATCCGGTCCTTCGAGCAGGCTCGACTGTCCCGACATCAGGAGGCCGGGGTGGGCCGGCTCGGTGACGACGGCCTCCACGAGCCAGAGCGCGCGATCCAGGAGGCGGTCGTACATCTCCCGGCTCTGCGACAGCTCGCGTTCGATCCGCTCGCGCACCGCCTCGACGCTGTTCTCCTGGAGCAGCTCGGTCAGGGTGCGCGACGCGCGGGAGAGGTCGGGGGCGGTCGCGGGGAAGTCCACGGTGAGGATCTTGTTGAGGATCTGGCCGTCGTGGGTCACGACCACCGCGAGGACCTGGGCGTCTCCGAGGCGCAGGAGATCGATCCGGCGAAGGCGTGTCGCGTCGGGTCGGGGAAGGGCGACGACGCCCGCGTGGTGGGAGAGCGCGTGCAGGAGCCGCGACGCCTCCTGGAGACGGCTCGTCATCTCGACCGGCTCGCCGCAGCTCCGTTCGATGAGCTGCCTCTCCTCCGAGGCCGGCTCGCGGACGGTGAGGAGCGTGTCGACGTAATAGCGATAGCCGGCGTCGGTGGGGCGGCGCCCGGCGGAGGTGTGCGGCTTCGCGAGCAGCCCCTGCGCCTCCAGCTCGGCCATCACGTTGCGGACGGTGGCGGGGGAGACGTCGCAGCGCGGGGCCACCGCCGACGACCCGACCGGCTCGCCGGTGCGGATGAAGTCCTCGACGATCGAGCGGAGGATCTGTCCCTCGCGCTCGTCGAGAGCGCGTCCGGGCGCCGGATCCTTGCCGGGCGCAGGCGTCCTCTTTGCGGGGCTCGTCATGCCGTCAGGGGCGAGGAGGCTGGTGTTAAATGGGTGCCGTCGCGAGAAAGCCGAGACCGAGGCGAGACGGGCGCCCGAGGAGTGAGCCGCGGAAACGTACTCTTTGCAGTACGTTTTGCAGCGAAGCGACGAGGCCGCCCGTCGCAGCGAAGGGTTCGGCTTTCGCAGTAGGCAGCCATTGAACACCAGCCTCCTGGGGCGTCATTGTAGCCCCGGGAGCCCCCGGAGCAAGCGGCGCCCCTTGTGAGGCGGCGGCCGGGGCCGTAGCTTTCGCGGGAGGTCTTGGGGGGAGGGACGATGGGAATCGGGCTCTTCGCGTGGGCCGTGGTCGCCGCGGCCGCGCCTCGGTTCGTCGCGACGCGGGAGGATGCGTGGGGCGCCTGCCGGTCGTGGGCCGCGCGGCCGCCGGCGCCCCCCGCTTCGCGAGACCCGGTCGCCACGGCCGACGCCGAGGCCGCCTGGCCCGAGCGGCGGGAGGCGGCGCTCGCCGAGCCCTACGAGGTCGTCATCCCCGCGCGGCACGTGCGGATCGCGCGCTACGATCGTGGCCGCGGGCAGCTCGTCCTGGACGGCCGCTTCTCCTTCCCGGGCGCGGGCGGCGGCCTCCTCGTCCGGCTCGACGGGGATGGCGCGCTGCGCTTCACCGCGAGCGCCGAGCAGGCCCGGCGGGCCTTCCGGCTCACCCGGGCGCATCGCCTCTTGCTCGATGTCGTCTTCCACCCCGGCGAGGAAGGTTGCAGCGGAGCCGTGGGAGCCCGCTCCTTCGCCGTCGTCGCGAGGCCCGGCTGGGCGACCCTCCGCTCCGATGGCGGGACGTTCTCGCTCGCCGGCGCGGCCGACTGGGAGCCGCCTTCCGGCTCGGCGGCCCTCCATGGCTTGCCGCCGGTGATCGAGGGCGGCGAGGCGGACCTCGCGCGGGTCGCGGGCGCGCTCGAGGGCGACCCCGACCTGCGACGTTGCGGGAGCAACGCGCTCGATCGCCGGCCCGACGCCTCCGGCGCGGTCGTCTTCCACGCCGACGTGGGCGACGGCGGCCGGATCGCCCGGGCCACGCTCGCCCTGGACGCCGTGGGCGACGCGGCGCTGGTCCGCTGCCTCGGCGGCCGGCTGGGCTCGATGGTCCTCCCGGGCGTCTCCGCCGGCAGCCGGCTCTACCTGCCGATCGAGATCACGGGCCGCTGAGGGCGCTCCATGCGGCCCACAGGCGGCGGACGGCCTCCGCCGGATCGGGCGCCCCGAGCCCGCAGGAGAGGGCCGCGATCCCTCGGGCTCCGGTGATCCCGACCACGTTCTCCGGCCTCACCCCGCCCAACGCGTAGAGCGGCAGCCCGAGGGCCGCCGCCTCGGCGAGGGCGGCCGGCCCCTTCGGGGGGCCGTAGGCTCTCTTGCTCGGCGTGTCGAAGATCGGGCCGAAGGTCGCGTAATCCGCGGCCGCGGCGGCCGCCGCGACCTCGTCACGCGAGTGGCAGGAGACGCCGACGATCGCCGCTCCCCCGAGCAGCTCGCGCGCGTCGGCGGCCGAGATCGACGTCCCCGCGAGGTGGACGCCCGAAAGCCCGACGGCCAGCGCCACGTCGGCCCGATCGTTGACGAAAAGCGGCGCGCCGCGGGCTCGACAGAGGGGCTGGAGCGCCCGCGCCAGCTCGGCGAGGGCCCTGCCGCCGAGGTCCTTCTCGCGGATCTGGACGGCCGCGACTCCCGGCGGAGCCGCGCCGAGCGCGGCGGCGACCGCCTCGGGCAAGGGGACGGGACTCGCCTTCCGGTCGGTGACGAGGAGCAGCGAGAACCCGGGCGCGTCGCGAGGCAGGCGCGGACCGCTCACCCCGTTCTCCTCACCGGGCGAGGGAGGGGGCGCGCCGCCCGCGATCCCCGCTTCGTCGAGAAAGCCCCGGCATGGCCCCGCGCCTACCCTACCAGCCCCGCCGTCGGGCTCGACGCCGACGCGTGGAGCTTCTTCGGCATTCGTCCGGCGAGGTACGCCGCCCGGCCGGCGGCGACCGCGAGCCGCATCGCCTCGGCCATCCTCGACGGCTCCCGCGCCGCCGCGATGGCCGTGTTCAGGAGCACCCCGTCGCAACCCAACTCCATCGCGATCGCCGCGTCCGACGCCGTTCCGACCCCCGCGTCGACGATCACCGGGACCTTCACGGACTCGAGGAGGATCTGGAGGTTCACGGCGTTCTGCAGCCCGAGCCCGCTGCCGATGGGCGCTCCGAGGGGCATGACCGCCGCGCAGCCGGCGTCCTCGAGCTTCTTCGCGACCACCGGGTCGTCGGTCGTGTACGGCAGCACCGTGAACCCTTCGGCCACGAGGACCTTCGCGGCGGCGAGGAGCGCTTCGGTGTCGGGGAAGAGCGTCCTGGGGTCGCCGATGACCTCCAGCTTGACCATGTCGCTCATCCCCAGCTCCCGGGCGAGCCGGCAGGTCCGCACCGCCTCGTCGGCGGTGAAGCAGCCGGCCGTGTTGGGCAGGAGCGTCACCTCCTCGGGGAGCCAGTGGAGCAGCGACTTCTCGCCCGTCGCCTTCGGGTCGAGCCGCCGGACCGCGACCGTCACGATCTCGGCCGCGGAGGCCTCGATGGCCTGCTTCATCGTGGGGAAGTCTGCGTACTTGCCCGTGCCGACGAAGAGACGCGAGCGGATCTCCCGCGGGCCGATCCTCAGGATGTCTTCCATGGCTTCCTATCCTCCGCCGACGAACTGCACGACCTCGATCTGGTCCCCCTCGGCGAGCCGCGCCGTCCCATGCTCGGCCCGCGGCACGATCTCCCGGTTGCGCTCCACGGCCACCCGCCCCCCGGTCGCCCCCATCGCCGCGAGCAGCGTCGCCACGGTCGCTCCCTCCGGCACGTCTCGCGCTTCTCCGTTGACCGTGACGCGCACGCGCCGAGGATCTAGGCGAGCGGCGGCCGGGAAGTCAACGGCGCCCGCGACCGGTGTTGCGCTTCGATTTGCTATCGCCTCGGATATCTCATAGAACGCTTCCAAAGAGACCTCCGCCGGGGGGCGTCTCGCCCCCGGCCGTCTCGACCGGAGGAACCGCCGATGCTTCGCCGTAAAGAGGATGTACGGACGCTCGCCTACCTCGCACTCACGACCGTCCTCTTCGTCTGGCAGTGGCGGCAGCCGGGGATCGCCGACCTCCGGCTCTATCCGCTCTCGCTCTTCATGAGTCTCTCGGCGGCGATCATCGCCCACAACCACAACCATGTCCCGCTCTGGAGGAGCCGCCGCGCGAACTTCCTCACCAACTGCTGGATCGGCTTCTTCTACGGCCACCCCGCGATCGGCTGGGTGCCGACCCACAACCAGAACCACCACCGCTTCAACAACGCCGAGGGCGACCTCTCCCGCAGCCCGAAGCTCTTCGCGGGCGACCATCTCCTCTCCGTCCTCGTCTACCCGACGCTGACCTCGTTCGCCCAGACTCCCGCCATCCGCCGCTACGTCCTCTCTTTGCGCAAGACGAACCCGCGCCTCTTCCGTGAGGCCGTCGCCGAGTACGCCGTCTTCGCGGGCCTGATGGTCCTCGCCTTCCTCCTCGACTGGAAGAAGGCGATCGTTCTCGTGCTGCTCCCGCAGCAGTTCGCCCTCTTCACGATCCAGGCGTTCAATTACTTCCAGCACATCGGCTGCGATCCCCGTTCGAAGTGGAACCACTCGCGCAACATCACGGGCTTCTGGACGAACGCGCTCCTCTTCAACAACGGCCTCCACACCGTGCACCACTTTCGTCCCGGCGCCCACTGGGCGGACCTGCCGGCCCTGCACGCCGAGCACGCCGCCAAGATCGACCCCGTCCTGCTGGTGCCGAGGATGCTCCCCTGGATCGCGAAGAGCTACCTCCTCTCCCTCGTCTGGCCGCCCGCGAAGGATCCCGGCGTCCTGCCCCGCCCTGTGGTGGAGTAGGGAACGATCGGCCCGTTTTCGCCGGGCCCGGCGGCGCGTGGCAGGGCGGCCTGCGACCTCCAGGAATCTCCTGGCGCGGTTGCGCTCGCGCGTGGCCGGCGGTAGACAGTCCGGCAGCGTTCATGCCCTTCCCTCCGGTCACCGACGAGGTCGTCCGGCGCTACGACGTCGAGGCGCCGCGCTACACGAGCTACCCCACGGTCCCCTCGTGGACGGCCGAGTTCGGGCCGGCCGAGTACGCCGCCGCGCTCGAGCGGGCCGGGGATCCGCTCTCCCTCTACGTCCACCTTCCGTTCTGCCGCGAGCTCTGTACCTTCTGCGGCTGCAACATGGTGGTCCTTCGCGACCGCTCCCAGATCGACGAGTACCTGGACGCGGTCGAGGCCGAGCTCTCTCTGCTCGCGGCCCGCCTCGGACGGCGCAGGCAGCTCGCGCAGATGCACTGGGGCGGGGGCACGCCGACCTCGCTCGACGAACGGCAGATCGAGCGGCTCTTCCGCGCGATCGTGGCCCGCTTCGACGTGGTCCCCGGCGCCGAGGTGGCGGTCGAGATCGATCCGACCGTCACGCGCGCTTCGCAGATCGAGCTGATGAGGACGCTCGGCTTCAACCGGCTGTCGATGGGAGTCCAGGACTTCGACCCGGTCGTGCAGGAGACCATCCACCGGATCCAGACGGTCGAGGAGACACGCGACCTGCTCGAACGGGCCCGCTCGCTTGGCTACCGCGGCCTGAACGTCGACCTGATCTATGGCCTGCCGCACCAGAACGCGACGACATGGAAGAAGACGCTCGAGACGGTCCTCGCGCTGCGGCCGGACCGGGCGGCGGTCTATTCGTTCGGATACCTCCCGCAGCTTCGCCACCACCACCGGCTCCTCCCGGTCGCGGCGCTGCCGGTGGCGGCGGCGAAGCTCGCGCTCTTCGGGATGGCCTACGACGCCTTCGAAGGGGCGGGGTATCGCCCGATCGGCATGGACCACTTCGCGCGGGACGACGACGAGCTTTCGATCGCGCAGGCGGCGGGGAGGCTGCGGAGAAACTTCCAGGGCTACACGGCCTCGCCGGTCGCGGAGGTCGTCGCGGTCGGCGCGACGGGCATCAGCGACGTGGGCGGGGCCTACGCCCAGAACGTGCGGGCTCTGCCCTACTACCAGACGGCGGTCACCGAGGGGCGTTTCGCGACCGATCGCGGGATCGTGATGACCGAGGACGACCTCGCGCGTCGCGACTTGATCCAACACGTCATGTGCCACTTCCAGGCGGACCTCGACGGGCCGGCGGCGCGCCGTTTCGCCGAGGAGCTCGCGCGGATGCGCGCGCTCGAGGCCGAGGGGCTCGTCCGCGTGAGGCAGGCCGCAGGAGGAGGCGTCCACGTCGAGGCGACGCCGCTCGGGAGGATCTTCGTGCGCAACGTGGCGGCCGTCTTCGACGCGGGAGTCCGGAAGAAGGGGAGCCACTCGAAGGCGGTGTAGATGCGGGGGCGGCGTCCAGGAGGTCCGCCGCCGGAGCGGCAGGAGAGACGACCGCGCGTCACGCCGCGGCGGGGCAGCTCTCTCGCCTCGTGGGGGCCCGGTCCGCGTCCTCCAGGGCATCCTCGCCCGGCGGCGCGGTGAGCGGTGACGGTGCAAGTCGCCATCGCCGGGGGGGGGATCTCGGGCCTCGCGGTCGCCTGGCACCTGCGGCGGCTCGGGATCGACGTCACCCTCTTCGAGGCCGGCGCGCGGGTCGGAGGCAAGATCCGGTCGGAGCGCGTCTCGGGCTTCCTGTGCGAGTGGGGGCCCGCGGGTTTCTCGTCCGACGACCCCGCGATCGCGATGGTCCTCTCCGGAACGGGGCTCGACGGCCGGCGGATGGCCGCCCGCGGGGCTCGGCGGCGCGGCGTCTTCGCGGCGGGGAGGGTCGAGACGGTGCCGCAGTCGGCCTCGGCGCTCCTCGGCTTCCGCCTGCTCTCCACGCGCGAGAAGCTGCGGGCGATGGCCGACCTCCTCCGTCCACCGCGGCCGCTGGGCGACCGCGTGAGCGCGGGGGAGACGCTCGCGTCGTTCGGGATGCGCCACCTGGGGAGGGGCGGGGCCGAAAAGCTCCTCTATCCCGCGCTGCCCGGGGTCTATGCGCACGACCCGGAGAAGACCGAGGCCGCCGCGGCGTTCCCCTGGCTCGTCGAGCTGGCCCGCGCGCAGGGGTCGATCCTCCGATCGGCGCCGGAGCTCCTGCGGCGCGCGGACGCGGGGTTGGCCTCGTTTCCGGATGGGATGCAGGAGCTGCCGGCGGCCCTCGCCGAGTCGCTCGGCGCGGCGGTCCACCGGGAAGCGCCGCTGCGAAGGATCGTCGCGAAGCCGGACGGCTTCACGATCTCGGTGGGCGGGGCGGACGGGGAGAGCGCGGAGGAGGCGCGGGCGGACGTGGTCGTCCTCGCGGTTCCGGCCGGCGCGGCGGCGGAGCTGGCCGGGCCGGTCGACGAGATCGCGGGCCGGGCCCTCGCGGCAATCCCGTATGTCCCGGTGACGCTCGCCTTCCTGGACTTGCCGGCCGAACGGGCTGGCGGGGCCCCTCATGAGGCGGGAGGGGAGGGGAGAGACGGTCCAGACTCTTCCGGCCTCCCCGCGGCCGGCAGCGAGCGGCGCCTCCCCGGTGAGCCCGGGACTTTCTCGGGACACGGCTACTACTCGCCGCCGGGAGCGGGGAGGCTCGCGGGGGCGATCTACGCGTCGAGCCTCTTCTCGGGCCGCGCGCCCGAGGGGCGGCAGCTCGTGACCACGCGCTTCGGAGGGGCCTGCCGGCGGGAGGACGCGGCGCTGCCCGACGAGGAGCTCTTGCGGCGCTCCGCCGAGGAGCTCTCCGAGGTCGCGGGGAGGCAGGTCGGCGCGAGGCTCGTGCGCGCGGTCCGCCACGAGCAGGCGCTGCCGCAGTACACAGCAGGGCACGCCTCGCGGGTCGCGGCGATCGACGCGGCGGAGGCGAGGCGTCCGGGGCTCTTCGTGATCGGGAACGCGGTGCGGGGGTTGGGGGTCGCGGACTGCATGAAGCAGGCGAGGAGCACCGCGGAGAGGGTCGCGAGGTTCGTGAACGCCGAGCGCTGATCGACCCCCTCCGGACGAGGAGGTTCGGCGGGAGCGAGCAGCGGGGCTCGCTCCCTCCGAGAATCGTCGCGTGGCGCGAGCATGCTCGGAAGGAGTCGATCACTCCCCCTCGTCCCCCCTCTCGTCCTCCACCGCGTCCGCGAGCGCGCGCGCGGACGCGAGCATCACCTCGCCGCGGTCGCCCGTGATGGCTCCCGCCTCCCGGAGCTTGGCGAGCGCGCGGGAGAGCGTCTCGGGGCGCATGTCGAGGAGCGACGCGATGAGCTGCTGCTGCACGGGCAGCGGCTCACGACCCTCCAGGTGATCGAGCAGGAAGCTCGCCACCCGGGCGACGGCCGGGCGGCGGAAGCGGTAGGCCTCCCGTTCGTAGACGAGGATGTCCGCGAGGGCAAGGTCGAGGAGTGCGCCGGTGGGGCCGTCCCGCGGACCCCGCCAGACGTCGAAGTCGGCGACCGGGAGCACGCAAGCCTCGACCGGGGTGATCGCGACCGCCGTCGTGCGGTGCGTCGTGCGGCGGGTCGCGAATGGATCGAGGAGCATCTGGGCGGTGCGGAGCCCCTGGCGGACCACGTTGCCGTCCGCGTCGGTCGTGAACGCTCGTACCTCTCCCTGGACCAGGAAGTGGACGGCGTCGATGGGGTCGCCCTGCTGGAAGAAGACGTGACCCACCGGGAAGGGCGTCCGGACGAACGGGCAGCGCCCGGGAGTCGCTTTTCCAAGCGCGCAGTGAGCGCAGTCGATAGACTCGCTCGGATTGGAAGGGCGGTGGCCTGATTCTTGGTCCATGGCAAGGGTTCTCTAACGGTTGGGTTTCGTCGATGCAAATGAACGCGCGCCGTCGCACGGAGGCTCTCGTTGGTCAGTGAAACGTTCGCTCACGGGGCGGAGCCGCGAGCCGCGCTGCCCGTCGAGATCCAGCCCATCCATCCGCCGCCCGCGTCGTTCTGGCGGCGCGTGGTCTTCTCGACCGACCACAAAATCATCGCCCGCCAGTTCCTGGGCTTCGGCCTCTTCTTCCTGCTGATCGGGGGCGTGATGGCGCTCATCATCCGCTGGCAGCTCGGCGCCCCGGGCAGGCCGGTGCCCCTGATCGGCGAATGGACCTTCCCGCAGAACCACGGCGCGGTGACGCCCACCGGTTATGCGGCGCTCTTCACGATGCACGGCACGATCATGATCTTCTTCGCGATCACGCCCATCCTGATCGGCGCCTTCGGGAACTTCCTCATCCCGCTCCTCATCGGCGCCCGCGACATGGCGTTTCCGAAGCTCAACATGCTCTCCTTCTGGACGCAGTTCGTGGCCGGCCTCGTGCTGATCGCCTCCTACTTCGTCCCGCTGGGGCCGGCGATGGGCGGCTGGACGTCCTACCCGCCCCTCTCGACCACCGTCGGGCAGCCCGGCCCCGGCGAGACGCTCTGGACCCTCGCCCTCTTCATCGCGGGGACCTCCTCCATCATGGGCGCGATCAACTACCTGACGACGATCGTTCGTTATCGCGCTCCGGGGATGACGTACTTCCGGATGCCCCTCACCGTCTGGGGCCTCGGCCTCACCGCGGTGCTCAACGCGCTCTTCGTGCCGGTCGTCGCCTCCGCGCTCCTGATGCTGCTGCTCGATCGGGTGGCGGGGACGCGCTTCTTCGCGGCCGGGCTCTCCATCCAGACCGCCGGCGATCCCATCGTCTATCAGCACCTCTTCTGGATCTTCGGCCACCCCGAGGTCTACATCCTGATCCTCCCCGCCTGGGGCATCGTCTCCGACCTGCTGGCGTTCTTTGCCCGCAAGCCCGCCTTCGGCTACCGCCGGACCGCGCTCTCGATGACCGCGATCACGGTGCTCTCCGCGGTCGTCTGGGGCCACCACATGTTCACGGTGGGGATGACCCCGCTCCTCGCCGAGGGGTTCATGACGCTCACGTACCTGATCAGCATCCCGTCGGCGATCCTCTTCCTGAACTGGCTCATGACGCTCTGGGGTGGGGCGATCCGCTTCCAGACGCCGATGCTCTTCGCGATGGGCGTCGTCTTCGTCTTCGGGATGGGCGGGCTCACCGGCCTGCACCTCGCGACGCTCGAGACGGACATCTTTCTCCACGACACCTACTTCGTGGTCGGCCACTTCCACCTGACGATGGCCGCCGCCGTCCTGCTCGGCAGCTTCGCGGCCATCTACTTCTGGTACCCCAAGATGTTCGGGCGGCGGATGAACGAGACGCTCGGGGTGATCCACTTCCTGGGGACGATCGTGCCGCTCGTCCTCGTCTTCGGCGGCATGCTGATCCTCGGCTACGGCGGCCATCCCCGCCGGCTCTACGACCCGTCGCAGTACGCGTACCTGCGCCACCTGATGCCGCTCAACCGCGACATCTCGATTGCCGCGGGGGTGCTCGGGGCCTTCCAGCTCGTCTTCGTCTACAACTTCTTCGTGAGCCTGCTCGCCGGGAAGAAGGCCGGGGAGAACCCCTGGGAGCTGACGACGCTCGAGTGGACCGTCGCCTCGCCGCCGCCGCACCACAACTTCGACCGGATCCCGCTGGTCCTGCGCGGCCCCCACGTCCTCGGCCGGCCGGATCTCACGGAGAAGGACTGGCTCGGGCAGGCCGAGCCCGAGCCCGCGGCGCCGCTCGTCGCGGCGGCGAAGCCGGCGTGACCGTGTTCTCGGCCGGTCCTCCCCCCTCGGAGCCCGAGATCCCGGGCCCTGATCCGTCGATAAGGACGCATCTCCTTCGTTGCTCGGTCGCTGCGGTCCTCACCGTAGAACCATCGTACGGTTCCGGTCCTCGCTCCGTCTGCTCTGGGGCCAAGAGCAAAGCTGGGGATCTGCACCTTATCTCGCCGGCCAGGCCCGCGCCTCACACGAGGTGTTCGCTTCCTACGGACGGATTGGGGCCGGGTTAAGGAGATTGCATGCTGCGCTTCGGAATGCCTCCCGACTGGTCCCTCGACGGCCACCGCATCGACGCCCTCATCGGCCTCGCCAACGGCCTCGTCGCCTTCTACTTCGTGGTCGTGGTGGCGGCGCTCGCGACGATGATCGTCGTCTTCCGGCGGCGCCCCGGGCGGAAGGTCGCCTACTTCGACGGCAGCCGCCGGCGCGACGTATGGCTCGCGACCGCGCTCTCGGCCCTCGTCTTCGTCTCGGTCGACGTGAACCTCGAGGTGCACGCGGATCTCGACCTGCACCGCCATTTCTGGAATTTCCCGAAGCCCGAGGAGGCGCTGCGGGTGGAGATCATGCCGCAGCAGTGGGCATGGAACATCCGCTACCCCGGGCCCGACGGCAAGTTCGGCACCGCCGACGACGTCGTCACGCTCAACGACCTGCGCTTCCCCGTCGGCAAGCCGGTGCTCGCGCGGCTCATGTCGAAGGACGTGATCCACAGCTTCACGCTGCCTTTCTACCGGGTGAAGGTGGACGCGAACCCGGGCTCGATGAACGAGGTCTGGTGGCAGGCCGAGAAGCCGGGGACCTCGGAGATCGCCTGCTCGCAGATGTGCGGCTGGGCCCACTACAAGATGCGGGGGACCGCGACGGCGATGGAGCCCGCCGACTTCGATCGCTGGTATGCCGAGGCCGCGGCCGAGGCGAGGGCCGGCTACGACCCGAAGGACACGATCGCTCACTGGGGATGGAACTGGAGTTCGACCGGTGGTGATTCGTCGGCCGGCGGCGAGACGGGCAAGGGGACGGCGAACGTCGCCCCTTCACCGGCTGCCTCGCCGCTCGCGATCGTCCCACGGTGCGCCCTGGCGAGCTGCCGGGCGTTGTAGGGCTCGGCCCGTCTGATTCACGATCCGGCTGCTGCGGCGTCCGATCCCGCGCGCCTTGTTCAGCGGTCGCACTCTCACAGAGACATTTCCTTTACGTTCCCTCCGCCTCTGTTAGCCAACAACGCACCAGCCAACATGGCCAAGGCGACCCCCGCCGCCCGCGCCGGGTCGGAGACCGCCTTGAAAAACTGAATCGCGGCGTCCTCGTTGGGCTCGCGAATCAGGTATATCCAGAGGACTGCCGCGAGTGATCCGGCAAGAGCTCCGAGAAAACTTCGTAAGGCCGATTTAGGCGCCTCGTCGCCCGCCCAGCGGTCCGACAGTGGGACGCTGATCGTCAGCCCAATGAAGGTTGCGACGATGCCCGCCATCGAGGTCAGCCAGAAGACGAACACGCCTGTGGCGGCAGACACATCGCTGTCGGTTCCAGGGGAGGCGAGCAGCGCTTTCTTGACGATCAAGGCGGTCCCCACTCCCAACCCAATCCCGCCGATGGCCATCGCCACGAGGCGCCGGAGCGCGCGTTTCCATGATGTCCGGACCGCCGCGAAAAGTATCGTCAGGGCTGAGAGGAGAGGCAGCAAAGGCCACGCCCATGTGGCGGTGAGCTTGCGTCTGTCGACGGCCTTGCTCTGCGCGAGATAGTCGCAGTCTTCGTCCGGGTCCATCGCGGCCGAGAGCCGTGGCGCGGGCGCTTGGGAGCTCGCGCAGCGAAAGTAATGTTCCGCAGCCTCGGATAGCGAGGTTCCGACGGGTTGTTCCCCGAAGCGAAAGAGGGTGACAAACTGGTCTCTTCCTCCGTCGGGGAGGTACACGCTTGAGCGTTGGAATGCGCGCGCCACCCGCATGCAGCCTCTCGGTGGCCCCAATGGATCCTTGACGGTCTGAACCTGTCCTTTCGCGTCCACGTTCGGCTCGTACCAGTCGAAGGCCCACTCGGCGCTCTGGCGACCTTCCCCGGCGTGAGCGAAGCCCATCGAGTCTCCGCCCCTCCACTCCATCCACGGATCCGTTCTTGTGCCCGGCCCTCTGACATCCAGCCCGAGGGAACTCGCCATCGCGTATTCGAGTTCAGCGGAGGTCGGCAGCCGCTTTCCGAGGGAGCCGCAGTACCGCTCGGCCTCCGCCCAGCGAACTTTCGCGAGGGCGTCAGCTCTCGGATGGGCGAGGGGGGCGCACGCCCTCTGCCGAACACAGTTGTCGTACGCGGTCGAGTCCACAGCCCGTGCATCCATCTGGTAGGGAGACAAGGTGATCACTTGACCGGAGCCACGGTATTCGTTTTGCTGATCGTCATGCTGGGTTCGAAAGTATGTCGTCGCAGGAAAAGACACGATGGCGTCCCTGGCGAGCGCCCCCCCGTCGGGCGACTCGGCCTCGAGGAGGATCACCGCTACAACTGAAAGCATCGCCGTCACTTCCGCCTCCATGTCTGTCTGCTTGGGTTAAAAAGCTGAGTCAATACGGCGCAGAGACGGGGCGGCGCCTGGGAAACAGCGCGCCCTGACGGACCTCCCCCTCCGGGAGCGGCTGCCTTTGGCCCCCCCCCGGGATCTCGTCGCGATCCTCGTGCGCCCCGTCATGGCCGCCAGTCCGGGCCCCCGCTCCATCCCTTTGAGGCAGCGGTCAGTCAAGGAAGGCGCCTGCGCTCCCAGACCAACTCGTCCATGCAGGGGCTCTACCATGCCTCTCTGATATCCGTCACGGACTGGATTTCGCGGGTCGAGTCCCGCCGAGCGGCTCGACGATTCGGGTCGGCGGCTCGAACCGTCAGGCCAGCGACGCCTGCTGCCTGCACGTTGGCCTGCGGTCCACGGCCAGGGCGGAGGAGCATGAGTCCACGAAGCCTGGACTCTCGACCAGACTCCTCCCCCAGCGGGGGAGAGACCGGGGGTGGGGCCTCGATTTCGACTCCGTACTTCATGCACGGCGCCGCGCCCCCGTCCGATCGCGCGCCTGCGAAGGGGGGGGCCACCGATACGACGACATGGGAGCCTGCTCGCTCCTCCCTCCTGCGGGGGGCTTGCCTCCTCTTAGGACGACTTGGGGGGAGGGGCTTTGTCGCCGTCGTCCGTCGTCGCTCCCGCTCGCCCTTCTCGACAGCGGCCTCGAAGGCCTCGCTCCGCCGTACCGTGAGCAAGACGGGCTCGAGATCCTTTGCCTGCCGTCGCGCGCGAGGGTAAGACGATCGGTCTCGATGCGGCCGCACTATCGCGCCATCGCTCTCGACTACGACGGGACGTTGACCGAAGACGGGATCCCGTCCGAGGGGATCCTCGCGGCGCTCGGCGAGGCGCGCGCCCGCGGGATCTCGCTGATCCTGGTGACGGGCCGCATCCTGCCGCGGTTGCGGGAGATCTTCCCGGACGTGACCCGACGCTTCGACCTCGTCGTGGCCGAGAACGGCGCGGTCCTCGCTCGCGAGGGGGGGGCCGAGCGGCTCCTCGCGCGGCCGGTGCGCCGGGAGATCGCCGAGGCGCTCGAAGCGGCGGGCGTCTTCACCGCGCGCGGGCAGGTGCTGGTCGCCGGCCTGGCGCGCGACGCGGCCGCGTTCGAGGCGGCGGTCGCGCGCTCCGGAGGTGGCGAGACGCTCGTCTTCAACCGTGACGCCGTGATGGTGCTGCCCTCGGGGATCACGAAGGGGACGGGTCTCGCCGGCGCGCTCGCGGAGCTTTCCATCCCCGCGGACCGGTGCGTCGCCGCGGGTGACGGCGAGAACGACCTCGCGCTCTTCTCCGCTGCCGGGCTCGGGGTCGCCGTGGCGAACGCGATCCCGCTCCTCGCCGAGCGGGCTGATCTCGTGCTCGAAGGCCGCGCCGGGGAAGGCATCGCCGCGCTGCTGCGCGGCCCGATCTTCACGGGCGGCCGGATCCCCCGGCGCGTCCGGCGGCCGTAGCCGCGTTCGTTCGGGACGGAGCTCGTCCTCCTAGGAGGCTGGTGTGAAATGGGTGCCGTCGCGAGAAAACCGAGACCGAGGCGAGACGGGCGCCCGAGGAGTGAAGAGCGGAAACGTACTCTTTGCAGTACGTTGAGCAGCGAAGCGACGAGGCCGCCCGTCGCGAGCGAAGGGATCGGCTTTCGCAGCAGGCAGCCATTTCACACCAGCCTCCTAGGGCCTCCGATGGGGCCGTTGCCCGCCGGTGCTCGGCAGCCAGCGGGCCAGACGGGCGGCGAGGAGGGCCGGGAAGCGGGCGCGCCAGCGGGCGTTGGCGGGCGAGGGGTGGGGAAGGGGACAGAGGAGGAAGCGGCGCTCGGTGCGCCGGCCGGAGCAGAGGGCCTCGATCCGACAGGGGACCTCGCGGGTGTACGGATCTCCGCCCGGGTCGTCCAGAAGGTACGGACGGAACCAGTCGCGCGCCTCGTTGCCGAGGGCGAGGACCGCGTCACCCTTCCAGAGGCAGCAGAGGAGCCGTTCGAGGCAGGGACGGAACGCCTCGCGCGCCACCGTCG
This sequence comes from Myxococcales bacterium, assembly GCA_021807105.1. GTDB lineage: Bacteria > Myxococcota > Myxococcia > Myxococcales > JAKAPL01 > JAKAPL01. Next base: position 15,632 of record JAKAPL010000076.1, read on the forward strand.
AGAAGACGCGGTTGCCCGGCGGCTTGTAGGGGACGAGGTTGCAGAGGAGCACGTGATCGAGCGCGGAGCGGAGGAGCGGATCCGCGCCAGGCGCTGCCCCGAGGGCCCGCAGCACGCCGGCGCGCACCGCGCGGCCCGAGGCGCCGACGAGCGGCTCGCCTTCGCGGACCTCGTCGCGACCGAGGTCGCGCCCGAGGATGCAGGCGCGGGCGTCGAAGCGGCCCGCCCAGGCGATGGGGACGGCCGGGTCACGGCCCGCGGCTTCGTAGGCGGCCCGATCGACGGGCAGGCGGACCCGGGCCGCCGTCGCCGCCATCTCCGCGATCAGGTTGGAATCCGATCGGGGAATCGCGAGTCCTCGCGCGCCAAGAGCGCCCCCGGGGGAGCCGATCAGGTGGCCTGTCGCCCCGTCGGGCACCAGGGGAGGAGCGGGCATGGGGCGTGACGGGGTTTCTTCGCGTTGCAGGGGCCGCGGCCCAGCTCGATGAGCTGGTGGGGGAAGTCGGCCCACCTCGTTTCGGGCACGAGGGCCTGGAGATCGCGCTCGATCTTCTCGGGATCCTCCTCGGCGGTGAGGGCGAGCCGCTGGCTGACCCGGCGGACATGGGTGTCGACGAAGATGCCGTGGTCCGAGGCCGGCCTGGGCCAACAGTTGGACAGGACGACGTTCGCGGTCTTGCGGGCGACGCCGTGGAGGGTGACGAGGTCGTCGATCCGCCGGGGGACCTCGCCCCCGAACCGCTCGACAATTCCGCCGGCCGCGGCGACGATCGCCTTGGCCTTCTGCCGGAAGAAGCCGGTGCTGCGGACGAGGTTCTCGACGATCGGGAGATCCGCCGCGGCGAGCGCCGCGGGAGTCGGGAAGCGGGAGAAGAGCGCGGGGGTCACCCGGTTGACGGCCTCGTCGGTGCATTGGGCCGAGAGGATCGTCGCGATCAGGAGCTCGAAGGGGTTCTCATGCCGGAGCGCCGTCCTGGGCTGGCCGCCGGCCTGATCCAGCGCCGCTTGGATCTTCGGGTAGCGCCGCTTCGCGTCCTTCGGATCCACGCCGGAGGAGGGGACGAAGCGTCCGGTCGGCCGGGCTGCCGGCGGGCGGCGGGTCACCATCGTCGCGAGGATAGGCCGGCGTGGCGCGCGGATGCAACCGCCGGCGGGGAGAAGCTCGTCGCCGTCGACCGCGGCCCCCCCACCCCGTTGCCTCTCCCGCCGCGGGAGAGGGCGGGCGGCCCACGGACGTCGCGGCGGCTCCGGGCGCGCTAAGATCGTTCCCATGATCGCCGGCAACCCGCTGGGAGCGGCTGGCCGCCTCCTCGTCGGCCTCGGGCTCGGCCTGGCCGCGCTCGGCGCCGTGCTCTGGGGGCTCTCGCGGCTGGGCCTCTCCGGGCGGCTCTCCGGGGATCTCGTGATCCGGCGTGGCCGCCTGACGCTGTACGCTCCGCTCGCCACCGCGCTCCTAGTCTCGCTCGTGCTCACGTTTCTGGCAAACCTCTGGTTCCGGCTGCGCCGGTAGCGGTATGATCGAGTCTCCATGAAGAGGCACGTCGACTCCCTTTCGCGGTCCGAGGAGCACAATTCGCGGGGCATGGAGCTGGCCGACCGCGGCTGGCTCGAGGAGGCGGAGAAGGAGTTCCGCAAGGCGATCGATCTCGATCCCCGCTCGTCCGACGCCCACGCGAACCTCGCCACGGTCCACGCGCAGAAGAAGCGCTGGCGCGAGGCGGCGGCCGAGTACCTGACCGCCCTGACGCTCGATCCGGACGGCGCGACCGCCCATTTCAACCTGGGCTTATTCCTCTCCGCCCACGGGCTCGACATGGCCATCGAGGAGTACCGCCGGGCCATCGAGCTGGAGCCCGACCAGGCGGACGCGCATCTGGAGCTGGGGCTCGTTTACTCGGACCAGGGGCGGCTCGAGGAGGCTCGCGCCGAGCTGAACGCCGCGATCGGACTCGCGCCCGACGATCCGCTTCCCCACCACGAGCTCGCGGCGCTCGCCATGGACGAGGGCGACTTCCGCGTCGCCATCGGACATCTGAAGACCGTCGTCCGGCTCGCGCCCGAGGACTTCGACGCCTGGCTCGACCTCGGCATCGCGTACGCGCAGAAGGGCTTCTTCGGGCAGGCCGAGCGGGCCTACGACCGCGCCCGGGCGCTCGACGGTGACCAGCTCCTCGTCGAGTACAACCGCGCCGGACTCTACGCGCTCTGGGGGCGGCCGGCGGAGGCCATCGCCGCGCTTCGCCAGGCCGTCGACCGCGATGCCCGGAAGGTCCGCGGCTGGCTGCGCTCGGACCCGACGTTCGATTGGCTCCGTGGCAACCCGGAGCTGGAGGCGCTGCTGTAGCCGGTGGGGCAACCGTTCACCGCCCGGAGAGGCAATGCCCATGAGGAACCCAGACCGGAGGCCGGGATCGGCCGCTCTTTCCCTGGTTTCATGCCGTTCCTGATGAGCCTTCCCCGCGGGGAAGGCGGCTCCGTACCGTGATAAGACGGGCTCAGGGGCCGGCGATCTCGCTCTGGAGCAGCGGCAGGGCGCGCCCCGCGGCCGCCTGCTCGGCCTCCTTCTTGCTGCGGCCGGAGCCCTCGCCATACGTCTTCTCGCCGATCACGACGGCGACCGTGTACTCGCGGCCGTGCTCGGGTCCTTGCACGGAGACGACGTGGTAGCGCGGCGTGATCCGGAGCGCTCCCTGGGCCAGCTCCTGGACGGCGGTCTTGTAGTCCCGCTCGTGCATGCCGGGACCGGAGAGCCCCAGGATCTCGATGAAGTGGCGGTCGACGAACGAGAGCGCCGCCTCCATCCCACCGTCGAGGTAGATCGCGCCGATCACGGCCTCCAGGGCATTGGCGAGGACGGAGCTCCTCGTCCGGCCGCCGCTGCGCTCCTCCCCCTTCCCGAGCCAGAGGAGGTCGCCGAGGCCGAGCGCCCGGGCGACGCTCGCGAGGCCGGCCTCGCTGACGACGACGGCCCTCGCCCTCGACAGGTCGCCCTCCGAGGCGCCGGGGAAGCGTTCCATCAGCCGGTGGCTGATGGCGAGATCGATCACGGCGTCGCCGAGGAATTCGAACCGCTCGTTGTCGGCCCGGACCCCCGGAGGACCGTACTCGTTCGCCCAGCTCTTGTGGGTGAGCGCCTCCCGCGCACGCTCGGCGGAGAGCGGCGCACCGGTTCGACGGCGGAGCTCCTCGACCCGGTCGTCCGGCGGGGTGGCCATCGGCTGCTTCGTCGCATGAACGGCCAGCGAAGTCCAGGGGAGGGGGAAGGCCCCCGGGGCCTCGGCAAAGTCGTGCAGCGAGCGAATAGAAAAATTGATGAGGAAAGCAGGAAGGCAGGAAGAAAACCTCCTGGTTTCCTGGACTCCTCATAGGTAAGGTTCGCGCGCCGCGACTTTGCCGGGGTCCTGGAACGGGACGCCCGGCTTGTTCCTCTTGGGCCGGATGGGTGTAGGATGGGGGGAGGAGGTTACCCATGCCCGTGCTCCTCGCCCTCGCGCTCACCGCGCGGCCGGCCGCGCCCCCCCCCCACCCCCCAGACGAGGTGCGGCAGCTCGTGCGCCGCTCGATCTTCGAGTACGACACCG
>JAKAPL010000009.1 GCA_021807105.1 Myxococcales bacterium
TGCCCGGCGCCGGAGACGGCCTCGTGCGGCGGCTACGTGTGCGGGGCGAGCACGTGCAAGACGAGCTGCGCGACGAGCGCGGACTGCGCGTTCTGCTACGACTGCGGCGAGGGGGGGCAGTGCGTGGCCGCTGATCTCCAGAGGGACCCGGGGAACTGCGGGAGCTGCGGGAAGGCGTGTCCGAGCGGGGAGGCGTGCGTGGGGGGAGCCTGCGGGTGCGAGATCGGGGGGATAGGCTACGCGGACGGGGGGATGGAGGTGGGGAACGTTTGCGGCTACTGCAACGTGGCGGCGAACGGGACAGGGTGGACGGCGCTAGCGAACGGGGTCGCGTGTGGGGACGGCGGCTGGATCTGTGAGGGAGGGAGTTGCTCTCCGTACTGCCCGGCGGGGGAGAGCCCGACGTTCGGGACGGCGGTGACGTACGGGGTGGGGAGCCATCCCATATCGGTGGCGATCGGGGACTTGAACGGGGACGGGGAGGCGGACCTGGCGGTGGCGAACGAGGGTAGCACCACGGTGAGCGTGCTGCTGAACGAGGGGAGCGGGAGGTTTGGGACGGCGGAGACGTACGGGGTGGGGAGCAATCCCATATCGGTGGCGATCGGGGACTTGAACGGGGACGGGGAGGCGGACCTGGCGGTGGCGAACTGGGACCGCACGGTGAGCGTGCTGCTGAACGAGGGGAGCGGGAGGTTTGGGACGGCGGTGACGTACGGGGTGGGGAGCGGGGCCTCATCGGTGGCGATCGGGGACTTGAACGGGGACGGGAAGGCGGACCTGGCGGTGGCAAACTCTAACGACGCCACGGTGAGCGTGCTGCTGAACGAGGGGAGCGGGGTGTTTGGGACGGCGGTGACGTACGGGGTGGGGAGCTATCCCGTGTCGGTGGCGATCGGGGACTTGAACGGGGACGGGAAGGCGGACCTGGCGGTGGCGAACTCCGGCTTCAACGGCAGCGGCAACACGGTGAGCGTGCTGCTGAACGAGGGGAGCGGGGTGTTTGGGACGCAGGTGACGTACGGGGTGGGGATCGATCCCTATTCGGTGGCGATCGGGGACTTGAACGGGGACGGGGAGGCGGACCTGGCGGTGGCGAACTTTGGCGGGGGTAGCGGCAACACGGTGAGCGTGCTGCTGAACGAGGGGAGCGGGAGGTTTGGGACGGCGGTGACGTACGGGGTGGGGAGCGGGCCCTTTTCGGTGGCGATCGGGGACTTGAACGGGGACGGGAAGGCGGACCTGGCGGTGGCGAACTCGGAGAGCAGCACGGTGAGTGTGCTGCTGAACGAGTGTAAGTAGGCGGCGGGGAGGGAGGGGGTTGAGAGGGGGGTGCAGGGGGGCTTTGCCCCCCTGCGGGATTTTATTGGGCTCTCCGGGGAGGCGGGGACGGACATCCGAATCGTCTCGTGGTTACGGGCGGTTGCGCGCGATCTCGTCTCGGCCCTGGTGACGGACATCGGAGGGGCGAACGGGATGAGCGGACGGCCGGGTGCGCCGCGCGGCGGTGAGCGGCAGGGGAGAAGACGTTCGCCCCCACCGCTCCCCCGGGGATCGCGCGGGTATCTCCGAGTCCTTGCTGGCGAATCCGGTTGTCCGTCACCGCGTCCCCCGCGTCCCGGTTGCGCAGCAATGTCTTCGCGTCCGACACCTTCGTATTCGCCCACTGCCGGTTGAGCTGCTTGTACTCGTCCGCAAGCGCCTCGTAATCCAAAGGCAGGCATCCAACAAGCGTGTCGTAGCGCGGCCAAGCACCGCCGCAACCAAACGCGGCCAAGGGGCGCGGGCCGCGCTACGGGATGGGGTGACGGACAGCAAGATTCGGGAGTCCCCTCCGGGCGTATCCGCGCGGGCGGCGCGCAGGCGGCGCGGGCCCCTCGCGAGGCGCGTCGAGATCGGAAAACCGCGCGTAACCACGGGCGGACAGGGGCTTCCGGGCGCCGGAGCACTCGGGCGGCCCGGCTCGGGCAGCGGAACGAAAGACGCCGCTTGTCCGCGGTCCGACCGGCGGGTAGGATGACCCGCTCCATGAACGTCCTCCCCAAGAACGTCGGCTGGATCGAGGTGATCTGCGGCCCGATGTTCTCCGGCAAGACCGAGGAGCTGATCCGCCGGCTGAAGAGGGCCGCGATCGGGCAGCAACGCGTCCAGATCTTCAAGCCCGGCCTCGACAAGCGGTACGGGGAAGGGCAGATCGTGAGCCACAGCGAGCAGCGGCTCGACTCCACGGCCGTCGAGGATGCGGCGGAGATCCTCGCGAAGCTCCACGCCGGCACGCAGGTCGTCGGGATCGACGAGGTCCAGTTCCTCGGGGCCGGCGCCGTGCCCATCTGCGAGACGCTCGCCGACCGCGGCCTCCGGGTCATCGTCGCGGGCCTGGATCAGGACTATCGCGGCGTGCCGTTCGACCCGATCCCGCAGCTCCTCGCGGTCGCCGAATACATCACCAAGGAGCTGGCGGTCTGCGTGGTCTGCGGGAACCCGGCCCACCGGTCGCAGCGGATCGTGGCGGACGGCCGGCGCATCCTGGTCGGCGCGAAGGGCGACTACGAGGCCCGCTGCCGGGCCTGCTTCCGGCCGGAGGCCGCCGCCGCGGAGAGCGGCTGAACGATGCGCGACCCGATCTACGATCGAGGCCAGTTCCGCCTCTCCGAGCTGGAGCACCGGTACGGGCCGAACGTCCACCTTCTGCAGAACCCCTTCCTGCTCACGCAGCTCGCGTTCCTCTCCGCGAAGGGGACGGCGCAGCCCGCGATCAACGAGCTGGTGGTCCTGCTCTACCAGGACCTCGTCAAGACCTTCATCAACGTCGAGCTGCCGCGCGAGCACGTCGCGATCCCGACGCGCATGATCGACGTCCACCCGCTCGGCGTCTTCCAGGGGGAGATCGTCGACCGCTCCGTTCGCGCGGTCACCGTGGACATCGCGCGCGCCGGCACGCTCCCTTCCCACGTGACCTACGACCTCTTGAACCGCCTGCTCGATCCCCGGCTCGTCCGCCAGGATCACCTCATCATGGCCCGGCAGGTGGACGAGCGCCATCAGGTCGTCGGGTCGCAGATCTTCGGGGCGAAGATCGGCGGCGACGTGGACGACGCCTTCCTGATCTTCCCCGACCCGATGGGCGCGACCGGCGGATCGATGGCCGAGGCGATCGGCTATTACAAGGCGAAGGTCCCCGGCAAGCCGCGGCGCGTCGTCACGTTGAACCTGATCGTCACCCCGGAGTACCTCCGGCGGATGAAGGCGGTCCACCCCGAGGCGGTCGTCTACGCGGTCCGGCTCGATCGGGGCCTCTCGGCGCCCGAGGTGCTGGCGACCCTCCCCGGCACCCGCTGGGACGACGAGCGGGGCCTCGATGATCGGCAGTACATCGTCCCGGGCGCCGGCGGCCTCGGGGAGATCATGAACAATGCGTACGTCTGATCGACGACCTCGGAGGATGCCCGTGCCGCGCGAAGAGAGAGGGATGCGCCTGCGAAGACGAGCCGCGATGGGGTGGGCGGGGGGAGCTCGGCTCCCCTCGCCGGCGGAGCGCCGTGAGGCGGTCCGGCCGTCCCGGCGCGGCCGGCGTGAGCGCGCCGGGTCGCGGCGTTGCCCGGCCGTCCTGCGAGGCCCCTGGTGATCCCCGCCGCCGCGCCGCTCCCCCTCCCCGAGGCTCCGGCCCGCGACGTCGAGGTCCTCCTCTCCGCCGAGGAGATCGCCCGCCGCGTGCGCGAGCTGGGGCAGGAGATCACGGCCGCCCACCCGGGCGGCGAGCTGGTCCTCCTGTCGGTCCTCAAGGGCAGCTTCATCTTCGCCGCCGACCTGGCGCGCGCGATCCCGCTGCCGCTGCGCATCGACTTCCTGGGGCTGTCGTCGTACGGAGGCAAGACCGAGACCACCGGCGTCGTCCAGATCACGAGCGACCTGACCCGGCCCATCGAGGGCGCGCACGTCGTGATCGTCGAGGACATCATCGACACCGGGCTCACCATGGCCTACCTGCTCGACAACCTCGCGACGCGCCGGCCGGCGAGCGTGAAGATCTGCGCGCTCCTCGAGAAGCCCGGCCGCAGCCGGCTCCCGATCGCCATCGACCACCGCGGGTTCGTGATCCCGGACCGCTTCGTCGTCGGCTACGGGCTCGACTTCGACGAGCGCTACCGGAACCTGCCGTTCGTCGGCGTCCTCGATCCCGGGGCCGCCGGGAGGGTGGGCTAGGCGATGACCGAGGAGAGCGGCAAGGGGATCGGGCCGGCCTTCCGGCGCTTCCTGACGGCGGTCGTCATCCTCGCGCTCGCCGCCGCGGTGGTCTGGCTCGCGAGCGAGCGCAACTCCCATCACTACTTCCTCCAGGCGGACGGGCGGCGGGTGACCGTCGGGCGCGGCTGGTTCGCGCCGGCTGGCCACGGCCCCTTCCGGCCGCGCGATCCCGCGCTCGCGCGGGCGTACCAGCCGTTCACGCTCCCCGAGGGGGTGGCGGGTCCGGCGGCGGACGGCGAGGAATTCGACGACCGCGGCGAGCTGGACCGGCGGCTGGGCGCCCTCCTGCTCGACTCGGCGAAGGCGCGCCTCGCGCGCGGGGACCCGCAGCGGCTCGCCCGAGGCATCGCCTACCTCGACCAGGCCGCGCGGCTCGAACAGCTCTCCTCGGACGAGCGCGGCCGCCTCTCGTCGCTCCGGTCCGAGGTCGCCTACTTCGAGGCCGCGGGCCGGATCGAGGCGGGGCTCGCCGCGCTCCAGGAGGCGCGGAGGCTGCTCGAACAGGCGACCGCCGGCGATCCGGCGCACGCCCGCGCGGCGGCCGAGCTGCTCGATCGTCTCGGCCCGGCGTTCGACGGCCTGTTGCGGGCGACGCGCGGCGCGGATCTCCCGCCGGCCGCGGCGCCGGCCGCGGTTTCACCGAGTCCGGTCCCGCCGGAGGCGCGCGACGGCGGTTGACGGAGCGGCCCGCGATGCTGGAGAGCTAACCCGATGTCGACGGAGAGCGACGCGCAGGCCGTCCGAGAGGGGGGCGACTTGCTCCCGCGCTATCTCTTCCTCGAGCCGTGGTTCGACGGCCGGCCCGTGCTCGAGGTCGGCGCGCTGGGCCTCTTCGGCACGGCGGGGGCCCGGCTCTGCCTCTCCCGCGCGGCGCGCCGGGTCGTCTGCCTGGGGAGTGCGCAGGAGGTCGCCGCGGCCGGGGAGGACGGGGACGCCGCGATCGAGCTGCTGCCCCTGGACGCGGCGCTGCCCCCGGAGACGTTCGGACTGGTGCTGCTGCACGATTCACGCCCCCTCCTCGCCCCCGGCGGCGTCGATCGCTTCGCCCGCGCGCTCGCGCCCGGCGGCCGGCTGCTCGCGGTCGCGGCGGGCGGGCCTCCAGCGTCGCTCGCCGGACATCCAGACGACCGCCCCGACTACGCCGCGCTCGCGCCGCTGCTTTCCGCGCGCTTCCCCGCGGTCCAGGTGGTCGTGCAGAGCCCGCTGGCCGGCTACACGCTCTCCCCCCACGGCGTGGAGAACCCGGAGACCGTCGTGGACGCGAGCCTCGCGGGCGCGCCGGAGCCTTCGCACTACCTCTTCCTCTGCGGCGACGCGCCGGCGCCGCTGCGGGAGCTCTCGCTCGTCGCCCTGCCCGCGGCGCCGCTCTTCGCGGGCCGCGCCCGGGAGTCCCAGGAGCTGCTCCGCGCGGCGGAGCAGCTCCGCGGGGCGCTCGCGGCCGCCGAGGCCGAGCGCGGCGAGTGGAGGAGCCGGGCCGAATCGCTGCAGCGGGAGGTCGAGCAGCGGGAGGCGCTCCTCGCCTGGCGGGAGCAGGAGGCGCGGGCGGCGGTCGAGGACGCCGGCCACGCGCGCCGCGAAGCCGAAGCCTATCGCGAAGATCGCGACCACGCGCGCCGGCAGCTCGCCGCGCGCTCCGAGGAGCTCGCGGCGGCCCTCGCCCGGGCCGCGGCGGCGGAGGAGGACTGGCGCAGGCTCGACGCCGAGCACGAGCGGCTCGGGGGGGCCGAGGAGGTGCGGCGGGAGCTGGAGCAGGTCCGCGCGCAGCTCGCCCGCGCCGAGGAGGAGCGGGACGCGAACGCCGCCGCGGAGCGGACTTGGAGAGGCCGCTTCGAGGAGGAGACGGAAGCCCGGCGGCGCGCGGCCGAGGAGGCCGACCGGGCGGCCACGGCCGAGGAGGCCGCCCGCGAGCGGGCGGAGCGGGTGGAGGCCGAGGCCCGCGCGATCGAGGAGCGCGACGCGCTCGCGGCGGGGCAGGCCGAGAGGGCGATCGCCGCCGCGACCGCCGAGCGGGAGGCCGAAGAGACCGCCCGCGAGGAGCTGCGCGACGAGGTCGCGCGGCTGCGCGCGGCGAGCCGGGTGAGCGCGGAAGAGAACGCGCGGCTCGCCGCCGAGCTGGCGCAGGCGCGCCACCTCGTCGAGCTCGCGCGCCGGAGCCCGGGGGCCCTCGGACTCGCGGAGGTGGACTGGGGCGTCCAGGCGGAGGCCGGCGAGGTCCAGGCGGAGGTCGAGCGGCTGCGGGCGCTGGTCGAGGAGCTCCGTCGCGATCTCGCGACCGCCCGCGCGGCGGCCGGCCCCTTGGCGGCGTCGGGTTCTCGGCCCTGAATGGCCGCGCCGCGCTCCTGCCGTGAAGCCGGCGGTCCGTCGCCGAGTCAGCTCCCGAAGAACGACGCTTCGAGCAGCATGACGAGCAGGTTGCAGCTCGCGTGGTAGAGGATGCCGGCGGGGAGGGCGTCCGTCTTCTCGCGCAGCCAGCCGAAGAGGAGCGCGGGGAAGAAGACCGCCAGCCGCCAGGGATACGGCTCGACCAGGTGGCCCGCGGCGAAGAGCGCCTGGGTGAGGAGGAAGCCGGCGCCGGCGTGGACGCCCAAGCGCCGGGGGCCGGCCCCGAAGCGGAGCCGGAGCCGCTGCTGGAGATAGCCCCGGTAGAAGAACTCCTCGGGTAACGCGACGACGAGGAGCTGATCGGCGATCTTCAGGAGGAAGCGATGGGGCCAGCGAAAGGCGAAGTGGGCGGCCCCGGCGTAGGGGCCGAGGAGGGCGGCGACCGGCCGGGGCAGGGCGGGCAGGAGCGAGACGAAGCCCCAGTACAGGACGGCATAGAGCGGGAAGGTCACGAGCGCGAAGATCCCGAACCACCGGAGCGACGGCCCGAGCTTCGTGAAGGAGAGGCCGTAGTCCTCGGGGAACTCGTCGCGCCGCCTCATGGCGAGCAGCGGCAGATAGAGGAAGAGGAGGGCCGCGACGGTCTTCGCCTTCAGGAGCCCGTCGAGGAGCGGCAGCCCGGCGAGAAAGCCGCCGAGGAGCGGATCGAGCAGCCATCGGGCGAGCGTCACGCCGCCGATCGCGACCGCCCAGAGCACGAGCGCCTCGCGCAGCGGCTCGCGGTCCCGGACGGCGGTGGTCGCCATTGCCGCAGTCTAGCGAATCTCCTGCGACCGCGGCATCCTCCCGTGGGTACGCCTCGTTGCCGTGGGCCGCATCCGGGAGGGGGCGGCCTCGACGGCCCGGAGCGGTCCGGGGATCCCTTTGCAAGCTCTTTGTCCACGCCCCTGGTAAGACCTCCGGGCGATGGCGGTCGTCCTCGTCTTCCTCGACGGCGTGGGGCTCGGCGCGCGCGACCCGGCGATCAATCCGCTCGCGCGCAGGACGGGGCTGCTCTCCCAGTTTCGCGGCGGGGACGGCGTCCCGCTCCCGCGCGGCGGCGCGCGCCGGGGGCTCGACGCGACGCTCGGGGTCGCGGGCCGCCCCCAGTCCGCGACCGGCCAGACGGCGCTCTACACCGGCGAGAACGCGCCCGCGCTCCTCGGCCGTCACCTCGTCGGCTTCCCGAACGCCGCCCTCCGGGATCTTCTCGCCCGCCGCTCGCTCTTTCGCCGGCTCGCCGATGCGGGCGCGCGGGTCGCGCTCGCGAACGGCTATCCCGCCGTCTACCTCGACGCGCTCGGCGTGGCGCACCGCCCGCTCGTGGGACCGCCCGAGCCCGCCCTCCCGGCCGCGGCGCGGCGGCTCAAGCCCGCGGCCGGCCTCTTCGCCGTCGTGTCGGCGGGCCTGCCCGTCGCGACCTTCGACGACGTGCGGGCGGGCCGCGCCTTGACGCACGACGTGACGGGCGCCTCCGCCCGGACGCGCTTGCCCGGCCTCGTGCCCGAGCGCACCCCGGAAGAGGCCGCCGCCGTCCTCGCCTCCCGCGCGGCCACGCTCGACTTCTGCCTCTTCGAGAGCTTCCTCCTCGACGCAGCCGGCCACGCGCGCGACTTCGCCGCCGCGCAGGAGGCGCTCGGGAGCCTCGATCGCTTCCTCCGCCGGCTCCTCGACCTCCTCCCTGCGGGCCACTCGCTGCTCGTCACGAGCGACCACGGCAACGTGGAGGATCTGCGGACGCGCAGCCACACGCGCGCGGACGTCCCGCTGCTCGTGTTCGGCCCGCTCGCGGCGCGGCCCCTGCCCGCGCGCCTCACCGGCGTCGCCGACCTCGTCCTAGGAGGGGTGCTCGCGTGAGGGGCGCCGCTCGCGAGGCGGGGGCGGGGCTTCGGGGAGGGCAGGCAGGGGCGCGGACAGCGTCGCGAGAGGGCGTGCGCGGCGGGATCCGCGCCGGCTCCGGCCGCTCAAGGAGCGCCGCCCGGCGGTCCGGACCTCGCAGCGCGGCCGACCTTCTTGCCCGTCTGCGTCGCTGGGAGGGTAGACTTTCGGCGGTGAACGCCGGCGGGCCGAGCCTTCGAGAGATCGCGCGGGCAGGAGGACGGGCGCGGCTGCGCGGGGCCGTGCTCGCGCTCTCGCTGGCGGCCTGCGCGCACGCGCCGCCCCCCCGCGGGTCGATCGAGGTCGCGCCCGGCGTGCTGCTCGTCCGCTGCGAGGACGGCGTCTGCGCGCGCGACTGCGCCGAGGTCGAGGAGGCCGCCCGCCGCGCCCTCCCGGCCCTCCGGCGCTGGGGATCCCTCGCCGCCGCGGTCGAGATCGAGGTGCTCCCGACCCACGAGGCGCTGGAAGAGGCGATCCGCCGGCCGGGCTGGAGCTGGCTGCGCGCCTGGGCGCGCTACGACGACGTCTTCCTGCAGGCGCCGGGGAGCTGGGGGACCTTCCAGGGTCGGATCGCCTCCTTGAGCACGTTGCTCTCGCACGAGCTGACCCACTGCGCGATGTTCCAGGCCGCGGCCGGCCCCGCCGATTGGACGAGCCGCCGCATCCCCCTCTGGTTCCGGGAGGGGATGGCGAGCTGGGCGGCCGGCCAGGAGAGGCGCCGCCTGCCGCGGTCCCAGCTCGCGCCCCCGCTCGCGCAGGATACGAGCCTCGACCCCTTCGCGGACGGGGAGGCGCTCAGCAGGAGCGACCCGGGGCTCGTCTACTCCGCCGCCCACTGGGCGTTCGTCGATCTCGTGGCCCGCTTCGGCGAAGCGGGCGTGCGGCGCGTCCTCGCCGCGATGAAGAGCGGCCTCGACTTCCCCGCGGCCTTCGGAGCGGCGCTCGGCATCTCGCCCGCGGACTTCACGGAGGACGAGCTGCGCCGCCTCCGCCGCCCCTGACGGCGGGACCTTGCGCCCGCGCCGCGCGTCGCCATCTTTGCCTGCGGAAGCGACGCGCGGGGGGGACGGGCCGGAAGGCTCGTGGAGCGCGTCGCCGCGGGGGCGCCGGCCCGCGGACGCGAGAGCGTTCGCGGGCCGGTTTTTGTCCACGATGCGGAAGGCGGCCGCCTCTGGTAGATAGGGCGCGGTCTGCGTTCGTCCGGGAAGAAGAAAGATAAGGATCCTGAAGAGAGCAGCAGGAAGGCACCGGCCCTGTCTCCTCCGCTCCTGCCTCGCGGCCGGAGCAGAGGTTCGGGCGTCGCACGGTTCGGACAACATCTTCCCCCAGAGGGTTCCCCCAGAGGTCCCATGCGTTTCTCGAAGCTGTTCATCCCGACGCTGAAGGAGATACCGGCCGACGCGACCGTGGCGAGCCACGTGCTGCTCTTGCGCGCGGGCTTCCTCCGTCCGCTCGCGGCCGGCATCTACAGCCACCTGCCCCTCTTCCGCCGGGTCATGCTCAAGATCGAGGCGATCGTCCGCGCGGAGATGGACCGGATCGGCGCGCAGGAGTTCCGGCTGCCCGCCCTCCACCCGGCCGAGATCTGGAAGGAGACGGGCCGGTGGGACGTGATGGGGGAGACGATGTTCCGCCTCACGGACCGCGGCGGCCGGTCGATGGGGCTCGGCATGACGCACGAGGAGATCTTCACCTCGATCGCGCGCGGCGAGCTGCGCAGTTGGCGGCAGCTCCCGCAGGTCTGGTACCAGATCCAGACGAAGTTCCGCGACGAGCCGCGCCCGAAGAGCGGCGTCCTTCGGGTCCGCGAGTTCACGATGAAGGACGCCTACAGCTTCGACCTCGACCAGGCCGGCCTCGACCGATCCTTCGAAGACCAGCGCCGGGCGTACGGCGCCATCTTCCGCCGCTGCGGCCTCTCCTTCGTCGCGGTCGACGCCCACAGCGGCGCGATGGGCGGGTCCGCCTCGACCGAGTTCATGGTCCGCACCGACGCAGGGGAGGACGACGTCGCCGCCTGCGGTTCGTGCGGCTACGCGGCGAACGTCGAGCGGGCGGAGAGCCGCGGGGCCGCCGCCGCGGCCGAACCCGATCCGGCGGCGCGGGTCTTAAAGAAGTTCGCGACCCCCGGCGTGCGGACGATCGACGACCTCGCCGCCCCTCCGTACGGCCAGCCCGCCGCCCGCCAGCTCAAGACGCTCGTCTACGTGGCGGATGGCCAACCCGTGGTCGCGGTCGTGCGCGGCGACGACGAGTTGAACGAGGCGAAGCTCCAGACCGCGGCCGGCGCGCAGCTCCTCCGTCCGGCCCGCCCGGAGGAGATCTCCGTCTCGCTCGGCGCGCATCCGGGCTCGCTCGGGGGGCTCTACGATCCTCGCCGGGCCGGCGCGCCGCGGCTCTTGGTCGACGCGAGCCTGCGTGGCCTCTCCGGGATGGTGACCGGCGCGAACGAGGACGGCTTCCACTACGCGGGCGTCGACGTCGCCCGCGAGCTCGCCCACGGCGCCTTCGCCGATCTGCGCCGCGTCCGCACGGGCGAGCGTTGCGCGCGCTGCGAGCGCGGGAAGCTCGACCTCTTCAAGGCGCTGGAGATCGGCCACATCTTCAAGCTCGGCACGCGCTACTCGGCCGCGATGGGCGCGCGCGTGCTCGACCCCGAGGGGCGCGAGGTGCCGATCGTGATGGGCAGCTACGGCATCGGCGTCGAGCGGATCGCCGCCGCCGCGGTGGAGCTGCACCACGACGAGGACGGGATCGTCTGGCCGCTCTCGATCGCGCCGTACCAGGTGACCGTGGTGGCGTTGCAGCAACAGGATCCGGCGGTCGCCCGCGCCGCCGAGCAGCTCTACGACGGGCTGAGCGCGGCCGGCGTCGAGGTCCTCCTCGACGATCGGGACGAGCGGGCGGGCGTGAAGCTCAAGGACGCCGATCTGATCGGCATCCCGATCCGGATCGCCGTCGGCAAGAAGTCGCTCGCCGAGGGGAAGGTCGAATACAAGCCGCGCGGCGAGCCCGCCGCCGAGCGGATCGCGCCCGAGGAGGTGGTGCGGCGGGTCCAGCGGGCGCTCGCGGAGGTGAGCTTCGTCGACGCGCTCGGGGGGCGTCGGGAATAGGGATCCTGGCTCGTGTCCGCCTCCGCCCGAAGCCGCTTCTCCTCTCCTGCGTCGCGCATCGCCGTCGCGCTCGACGTGCCGGCCCTGCCGCGGGCGGTCGAGCTGGCCGCGGAGCTCTCCGGAGCGGTCGGCTTCTTCAAGGTCGGGCTCGAGCTGTTCGCCGCCGAGGGGCCGCGCGCCGTCCACGAGATTGGCTCGGTCGGCTCCGTGTTCCTCGACCTGAAGCTCCACGACATCCCGCGCACCATGGAGGGGGCCGCGCGCGCGGCCGGGCGCCTGGGCGTCGCGCTGCTCACGGTCCACGCGCTGGCGGGCGAAGAGGCGATCGGGGCGGCGGTCGCCGGGGCGGGGGAGGGCGCTCGCCAGGCCGGGGTCGCGGCGCCGCTCGTCCTCGGCGTGACCGTCCTCACGAGCCACGCTCCCGGCGCGCTCGCGCGCGTCGGCCTCGCCGGGTCGGTCGAGGAGGCCACGGTCCGGCTCGGCGCCCTCGCGGTCGGGGCGGGCGCCGCCGGGCTCGTCTGCTCGCCGCACGAGATCCTCGCCCTGCGGCGCGAGGTCGGCGGCGGACCCCTGCTCGTCGTCCCAGGCATCCGCCCGGCCGTGGTCGCGGGCGACGATCAAGCCCGCACCTCCTCGGCCGCCCAGGCCATCGCCGCCGGCGCGGACATCCTCGTCGCCGGCCGCCCCATTACGAACGCCGCGGCGCCGCGCGCGGCTGCCCTCGCGCTGGCGGGGGAGATCGCCGGCGCGGGGTGGAGGTCCCCGTGAACCCGCGGTCGCCGGGCGACGCGGCCGCCGGAGCCTGGAGGAGCAGCCCGTCCTCGGGAGGCAGGCCGCGGGATTCCTCCGGACTCACCTCCTCCAGGAGGCTGCTTGACGCCCCGCGCGTGGGGTCCTTGATACCGCCCCGTCCGTGGCCTCCATGACCTCCGCCTCCAGCGCCTTCGACGCCCTCGCGGCCCGGCTGCGCTCGGGCGAGCGCGCCGTCGACGTGGCAGGGGTCGCGGGTGGGGCGCGGGGGCACCTAGTGCGGCTCCTCTTGCGCGCGGGGTTGGGACCTCTGGTCGCCGTCGCGCCCGACGAGGAGCGGGCGGACCTCCTCGAGCGCGATCTCCGCTTCTTCCTCTCCCCGGCCGGCGAGTCGGCGGCCGACCCGGCCGTCGTGAGGCTCCCCGCCGACGCCGTCCTGCCCTACGACGAGCTCTCCCCGGACTGCGACATCGAACGGTCGCGCCTCGCGACCCTGTTCGTGCTCTCCCAGCGCGGACTCGGGCGGCGGCCGGCGGCGCTCGTCCTCTCCGTGCGCGCGCTTGCCCGCAAGGTGATCCCGAAGAGGATCGTCGACGAGCGGAGCGAGCTGACGGGGAAGGGCGCGACGCTCGATCGCGACGAGCTCGCGCGCCGGCTCGCCGGGCTCGGCTACTCGGCGGTCCCGCTCGTCGAGGACCCGGGGACGTTCGCGGTCCGGGGCGGCATCGTGGATCTCTTCTCGCCGCTCTACGAGAAGCCGGCGCGGCTGGAGCTGTTCGGGGACGAGGTGGAGTCGCTGCGGCTCTTCGATCCCGAGACCCAGCGGACCGTGGGGGAGCTTTCGGAGCTGCTCGTCTGCCCCGCGCGCGAGATCCTCTTCGACGAGGAGAGCATCGGCAAGGCCGTGGCGGCGGCGCGGGCGGCCGGCGATCGCGTCAACCGGCCCAGCCGTAAGGTCCGCGAGCTGACCGACCTCATCGAGCAGTCGATCCCGGGGCTCGGCGTAGCCGCACTCCTGCCGGGCTTCTACGGGCAGCTCGACACCGTCGCCGGGTATCTGCCGGAGGACCCTCTCTTCCTCGTCGACGAGCCCGCCGAGTGCGCGCGGGAGGCCGCCGACCTCGCAGAGAGGCTCGCGGAGGAGTTCGCCGCGGCCGAGGAGCGCGGGGAGATTGCCCTGCCGCCCGAGGAACACTTCGCCGATCCGGAGGCTCTGCTCGCGGCGGGCCGGGTCGTGCGCCTGCACGGCAGAGGCGAGGCCGGGATCGCGCCGGCCGGGAGCGTGCCCGTGCGGTTCGCATTCGGAGAGACCGCGGAGCTGCGTTCCGCCATCCTCGCCCACCACGGCGAGGAGGGCGCCCTCTCCCCGCTCGCCCTCCGGCTGTCCGCCTGGCGCGACGAGGGGATCGCGGCGGCCGTCGCCTGTCACGGGGCGGGGCAGGTGGACCGGCTGGCGCGGCTGCTGCGCGACCGGAACGTGCCCGTGAAGGTCCACCCCGAGCCGTTCTCGGCCGCCCCCGATCCGCTCTACGACCCGGCCGTACGGGCGCACCTCTTCGCGGGCGAGGTGAGCCACGGCTTCACCGACCTCGGGGGGCGGATCGCGGTCGTCTCGGACGAGGACGTCTTCGGGCCGCGCTCGGGGAGGACCGTGAAGCGGCGGCGCATCGAGCAGCCGTTCGTCGACGCCTTCAAGGAGCTCAACGAGGGCGACCTCGTCGTCCACGTCGACCACGGCATCGGCCGTTACGCCGGCCTGGTGCGCATGCAGATCCGCGGCGTGGACGGCGACTTCCTCCTCCTGCGCTACGACGGCGCCGACAAGCTCTACCTGCCCGTCGAGAAGCTCCGGTTGGTGCAGAAGTTCGCCGGGGGCGACCCCGGGACCGTCAAGCTGGACAAGCTGGGGGGGCAGGGGTGGGCAAAGACCAAGCAGAAGGTGAAGGAGCAGCTCCTCCGGATGGCCGGCGAGCTCCTGGACATCTACGCGGCGCGCAAGGTCCATCCCGGGCACGCGTTCAGCAAGCCGGACCGCTACTTCCACGAGTTCGAGGCGGACTTCCCGTTCACGGAGACGCCCGATCAGGCACGCGCCATCGCCGAGGTGCTCGCGGACATGGAGGCGGCGCGGCCGATGGATCGCCTCGTCTGCGGCGATGTCGGCTTCGGCAAGACCGAGGTAGCCCTGCGGGCCACCTTCAAGGCCGTGCTCGACAAGAAGCAGGTCGCGCTGCTCGTGCCGACGACCGTGCTCGCGAGCCAGCACTACCGGACATTCCGGGAGAGGTTCTCCGACTACCCGGTGACCGTCGAGCTGCTCTCGAGCCTGAAGAGCGCGGCCGAGAGTCGGGACATCCTCGCGCGGCTCGCGGCCGGAACGATCGACGTCGTCATCGGGACCCACAAGCTCCTCTCCCCGGGCGTCGCGTTCCGCGACCTGGGGCTCGTCGTCGTGGACGAGGAGCAACGGTTCGGGGTCGCCCACAAGGAGCGGCTCAAGAAGCTGCGCAAGGTCGTGGACGTGCTGACGCTCACCGCGACGCCGATCCCGCGGACCCTGCACATGGCGATGGCCGGGATCCGCGATCTCTCGATCATCGCGACCCCGCCCGAGGATCGGCGGGCCATCCGGACGTTCGTCGCGAGGTTCGATCCGGCGCTCGTGACCGAGGCGATCGAGCGCGAACTGGCGCGCGGCGGCCAGGTGTTCTTCGTCCACAACCGTGTCCGCTCCATCGAGGCGATGGAGCGCTTCCTCGCGAAGATCTGCCCCAAGGCGAGGCTCGCCGTGGCCCACGGGCAGATGGCGGAGCAGAAGCTCGATCAGGTGATGAGCGAGTTCATCGAACGGAAGTACGACGTCCTCGTCTGCACGTCGATCATCGAGGCGGGGCTGGACATCCCGAGCGCCAACACCATCCTCGTGAACCGCGCCGACACGTTTGGGCTCGCGCAGCTCTACCAGATCCGGGGGCGCGTGGGCCGCAGCCGCGATCGGGCGTATGCCTACCTCTTCGTGCCAGCCCACCGGGCGACCACCAAGGACGCGGCGCGGCGCCTCGCGGCTCTCCAGGAGCTGACCGAGCTGGGAGCCGGCTTCCGCGTGGCCTCCCACGACATGGAGATCCGCGGGGCGGGGAACCTCCTGGGCCCGGACCAGTCCGGGCCGATCGCGGCCGTCGGGTTCGACCTCTATACGCAGCTCATGGACGAGGCGGTGCGGGAGCTGTCGGGTGAGCCGCCGCGGGAGGAGGTCGAGCCGGAGATTGCCCTGCCCGTCGCCGCGCTCCTGCCGGAGGACTACCTGCCCGACGTCCATCAGCGGCTCCTCTTCTACAAGAAGCTCGCCGCCGCCCAGAACGACGACGAGCTGTCGGACATCCGCGGGGAGCTCTCGGACCGCTGCGGGGATCTTCCGGTGGAGGTGGACAACTTGACCGAGCAGGCCTCGCTGCGGATCGCGCTGCGCAAGCTCCGGCTGAGGGGGCTGGAGGCGGGAGCAGGGCGGCTCGTCCTTTCGCTCGGCCCCTCACCCGCGCTCGACGCGGGCAGGCTCGCTGCCAAGGTGCAGAAGAGCGCCGGCCGCTGGCGCCTGACTCCGGACATGAAGCTCGTCAGCCGGCTCGACGGATCGCCGGAGGGGCAGGACCTTCTCGAGGCGGCGCGAGTCCTGGTGCGCGAGGTCGCCTCCTGCGGCTGAACGGGGCCGGCGCTCCCGGGGTTTGACAGCGCCGGCTCGTGCCAGGTATAGGAAGAAACCCCGTGGCGGGCAGGGAGCCGCGGCGGTGATTGGAGCGTCGGATCATGGCGTTGTTGCAGGAACGAAAGTCGGAAGTGATCGGGAAGTTCCAGGTCCATGGGAAGGACACGGGATCGCCCGAAGTCCAGATCGCCTTGCTCACGGAGCGGATCGGTTCGCTTTCGGAGCATTTCAAGGGTCACGCCAAGGATCATCATTCGAGGCGGGGCCTTCTCAAGCTGGTCGGGCAGCGGCGGCGTCTGCTCGACTATCTGCGCATCAAGGACGCCGAGCGTTACAAGAAGCTCATCGAGGTGCTGGGAATCCGCAAGTAGACGGCGCCGACAGGCGCCGGTGGCGGGCTGGCCGATGCCGCGTCGTCCCGCGGCGGTGGCGAAGGCCCGAATCATAGACGAGGCGCCCGCCCGGCGGGCGCGGCGGCCGGCGGGAGGTTTTTGGTTTCCGATCCCACGGTCTCTCGGAAGACGAGGGACCGCTAGACCAGGGATCAAGAGCCTTCCGGCGTGCGGCCCATCGAGCGTGCGCCTCCCCAACGGACCAGAGAGACCCTGGAGCGCCGAGAGGGCGCGCGGGGTCTAAAGTCCAGGAGAAGGTGATGACCTACAAGACAGAGAGCATCAAGCTCGGCGCGGCTGACCTCACGATCGAGCTGGGGAAGGTCGCGAAGCAGGCCGACGGTTCGGCCTGGATCCGCTACGGCGAGACCGTCGTGCTCGTGACCGCGTGCAGCGCGCAGGAGAGGCGCGAGGGGATCGACTTCTTCCCCCTCACCGTGGATTATCAGGAGAAGATGTACGCGGCCGGGCGGATCCCCGGCGGCTACTTCCGGCGCGAGGGAAGGCCCACCGAGAAAGAGACGCTCACCTCGCGCCTCGTCGACCGCTCGTGCCGGCCGCTCTTCCCGGAAGGCTACGCCAACGAGACGCA
This sequence comes from Myxococcales bacterium, assembly GCA_021807105.1. Lineage (GTDB taxonomy): Bacteria > Myxococcota > Myxococcia > Myxococcales > JAKAPL01 > JAKAPL01. Next base: position 17,035 of record JAKAPL010000009.1, read on the forward strand.
GGTCATCGCGACCGTCCTCTCGATGGACCAGCAGAATGAGGGGGACGTGCTGGCGTTGACCGGCGCGTCGGTCGCGTTGACCCTCTCCAACATCCCTTGGGGTGGGCCGCTGTGCGGCGTGCGGGTCGGGCGGCGCGACGGGCAGCTCATCGCGAACCCGACGCTCGCGGAGCGCGCGGAGTGCGATCTCGACATCGTGCTCGCCGTCTCGCGGGACGCGATCGTCATGGTCGAGGGCGGGGCGAAGGAGGTCCCGGAGGAGGTGATGGTCGAGGCGTTGCTCTTCGGCCACCGCGTGGCGCAGCCGGTCGTCGAGGCCCAGGAGCGGCTCGCGCGCGAGTTGGGAATCGTGAAGCGGGCGTTCGACGCGCCGGCGCGCGACGCGGCCTTCGCCGCCCAGGTGCGCGAGCTGGCATGGAAGCCGATCGCCGCCGCCTACGCGATCGCGGAGAAGCTGCCGCGGTACGCGGAGCTGGGGAAGATCGGCAAGGAGGTCGTCGCGAAGCTCGGGGAGGCGGCCGCGGGGCGCGAAAAGGAGATCAAGGGGATCCTCGAGGATCTGAAGTACGAGTACATGCGAGGAATGATCGTCTCGGAGGGGCGGAGGATCGCCGGACGCAGGCACGACGAGATCCGACCGATCACCTGCGAGGTGGGCGTGCTGCCGCGGGCCCACGGGTCGGCCCTGTTCACCCGCGGGGAGACGCAGGCGCTGGTGGCGACCACCCTCGGGACGGCGATGGACGAGCAGCGGGTCGAGCAGCTCACGGGCCAGACGTTCAAGAAGTTCCTGCTCCACTACAACTTCCCCCCGTTCTCGGTGGGCGAGGTGAAGTTCCTCCGGTCTGCGGGGCGGCGTGAGATCGGCCACGGCGCTCTCGCCGAGCGGGCGCTCAAGCAGGTGCTCCCGTCCGAGGAGAAGTTCCCGTACACGGTCCGGGTGGTCTCCGACATCCTCGAATCCAACGGCTCCTCGTCGATGGCCAGCGTCTGCGGCGGCTGCCTCTCGCTCATGGACGCGGGCGTGCCGATCCAGGCGCCGGTGGCCGGGATCGCCATGGGGCTCATCAAGGAAGGCGAGAAGATCGCCATCCTCTCCGACATCCTCGGCGACGAGGACCACCTCGGGGACATGGACTTCAAGGTGTGCGGGACCAAGACCGGCATCACCTCGATCCAGATGGACATCAAGATCGCGGGCGTGGATCAGGCGATCCTCGCGCGCGCGCTGGAGCAGGCGCGGGTCGGGCGGCTCCACATCCTAGAGAAGATGGTCGCCGCGATCGCCGCGCCGAGGCCGGACGTGAGCCGCTTTGCGCCGAGGATCACGACCATCCGGATTCGCGCCGAACGGATCAAGGACGTGATCGGGCCCGGCGGCAAGGTGATCAAGGACATCATCGCCCGCACGGGCTGCTCGATCGACGTCGAGGACGACGGCAGCGTCGCCATCGCCTCCTCGGACCCGGCGGCTGTCGAGCAGGCCATCAAGATGATCCGCAACCTCACTCAGGAGGCGGAGATCGGGAAGACCTACCTCGGCACCGTCCGAAAGATCATGGAGTTCGGCGCGTTCGTGGAGATCTTCCCCGGGACCGACGGCCTCGTACACATCTCGGAGCTCTCGGACAAGCGGGTCAAGGCGGTCACCGACGTCCTGCACGAGGGCGACGAAGTGCTCGTGAAGGTGCTGTCGGTCGATCGGCAGGGAAAGATCCGGCTCTCGCGGAAGGAGGCGTTGAGCGAGGGCGCGGGGGGGCAGGACAAGAAGTAGGTGGGGGTCCCGGTCAGAATCCGTCGGGTAGGCGGACGAGGCGAGCCGCTTCCTCTTCCCGCCTATCAGACGGCCGGGGCGGCCGGCGTGGACCTGCGCGCGGACCTCGACGTGACCATCGCCCCCGGGGAACGAATCCCGGTCCCCACCGGGCTCGCGTTCGAGATCCCGGAGGGCCATGAAGGGCAGGTGCGCGCCCGGAGCGGTCTCGCTCTGCGGACCGGGCTCGGGTTGCCGAACGCGCCGGGGACGATCGATTCCGACTTCCGCGGCGAGCTCTCCGTGCTCCTCGTCAATTGGGGCGGCGCGCCGGTCCGGATCGCGCGCGGCGAGCGGATCGCGCAGCTCGTGATCGCGCCGGTCGTCCACGCGGACTTCCAGCTCGTCGACGCGCTCTCCCCGAGCGTCCGCGGCGGCGGCGGTTTCGGTCACACGGGCTCCACCTAGGAGGCTAGTGTCCCCTGGCTGCCTGCTGCGAAGGTCGATCCCTTCGCTGCGACGGGCGGCCTCGTCGCTTCGCTGTTCAACGTAATGCTAAAGAGTACGTTTGATGCTGCTCACCCTTCGGGCGCCCGTCTCGCCTTAGCCCGTCTTATTCACGGTCCGGCTGCTGCGGCGTCCGATCCCGCGCCTCCCGAAGGGGGGGCTTGCCACCCCTACAACGACATGGGGGGGTGTGCTCGCTCCGTACCTCCTCGCGGGGGGCTTGCCACCCTCCAAACGACTTGGGGGGAGGTGCTTTACGCACGCCTCGTCGGTCATCGCTCTCGCTTGCCCTTCTCGGCTGCGGTCTCGAACGCCTCGCTACGCCGGACCGTGAATAAGACGGGCTCAGGTCTCGGCCCTCTCGCGACGGCACCCATGGGACACCAGCCTCCTAGGCAGGACGGCCGACCTGTGCTAGAACGCTCCGGTTTCAGGACCGGGAGTCCGTCGATTGCTTTGCTACCGTTGCGGCAGCCACGTTCCGGATGGAAGCGAGACCTGCAGCAGTTGCGGGCAGCGTTTCGACAACGCTGCCCGCGGCAGCAGGGTGGCCAAGGAGCGTCGTAAGCCCGGAGACCCGGAAGGGACCGGGATCAAGATCGGAGAGGTCCTGGCGAACCGCTACGAGGTTCGCGCGGTCGTCGGCCAGGGCCCGGTGGGAGTGGTCCTGCGGGCGCTGGACCGCGAGGTCGACGTGGAGATCGGCCTCAAGCTGATCTCCCCGCGGCTGCTCCAGTCCCCGGACGAGAGGGCCGAGTTCATGCGTCTGCTCCGGCAGGCGAAGCGGCTGTCGCACCCCAACATCGTCCGGATCTACGAGATTGGCATGCTGGAGACGGAGGGGACGCTTCCTCGCCCCTTCTTCACCATGCAGCTCCTGGACGGGCTCACGCTCCGGCGGGTGATCGACCTGCGGCGCGAGAAGGATCAGATCTTTGGGTTGCGGGAAGTGGAGCCTATCCTGGCGCAGATCGCGCTGGGGCTCGAGCATGGGGCGGCCTTCGGCCCTCACGGCGATCTGAAACCCGACAACGTGATCGTCCTGCCGGATCTGCTCAAGGTCACCGACTTCGGGCTCGAGCCGGCCATGCCTCGGGTGCCGTTCGTCGCGGCCCAGCGCACCCGGAAGGCCGATGGCTACCTCGCGCCGGAGGTGCTCGCCGGCCGCCCCGTCGATGGTCGCGCGGACGTGTTTTCCCTGGGCGTGATCCTCGGAGAGATGGCCGGGGGAATCGCCCCAGGGAGCGAACAGCCGACCCTCTTGCGCGAGGCCAATCCAGACCTGCCTCCCGCCATCGAGGCGCTCTACCGGCGTGCGATATCCCAGACGCCAGAGGGCCGCTTCCCGTCGGCGGGTGACTTCGCCGCCGAGCTGTTGGAGATTGCGGAGACCACCGCGCCGCCGCTGCCGCACGTGGCGCCGCCCAAGGCTCCCAAGCGCGGCGCGGCAATGCCCGCGGTGCCCCCGCCGTTTCACCCGCGCCCCCCACCTCCGCCCGAAGCCTCCGGGGAGTTCGCGGTCGCCGGCTATGTCACGGAGGAGGTGACCGATCCCACCGCGGCTCCGCTCGCCGATCTGCCGCCGGAGCCTCCCCCCGAATCACCTCCTCCGCCTCCGGCGCGTCCCCTCTCCGGCGAGGATGTCACCCGCGCAGCTCGCGCGCCCAGGCTGCCGCCGGCTGAGCCAGAGCCCGCGGTTGAAGCCGCGAAGCTCGATGCCCAGCGCATGCCGCGTGAGCGAGCCGGGAAGTCGCCTGCAACGCGAACCGGGCTCCCCTGGATGGCCATCGCCCCGCTGCTCGCGATCGCGGCCGCGGGCGCCGGATATGGCGGCTACGTCGCCCTGCTCGACTGGAAAGACCGCGAGAAGGCGCAACTCGAAGCTCAGATGGCCAGGGAGAAGGCCCAGATCGAGGCGCAGATTCGGCAGGATCTCCAGAAGCAGTTGCTCGCCTCGCAAGGCGACGCAGGAGTGGCGGCCGTGGATGGTGGCGTCGCGGCAACGGTGGCCGATGCCGGCCCTGCGTCTCCCGTCGCCGAGACGGCAAGCCCGGAGGGTCCGCCCGCGCAGGTGAAGAAGGTGATGACTGCCAAGACAGCCGAAAAAGTCGGGGTGGAATCGAAGGTCCGGCAAGTCGACCTCGCAAGAGCGGGTGGGAGCGTAGCCGTGACCCGCGCATCCGCGGGAGAGGAGAAACGGCCCGAGGCCGCTGATTCCCGCTGTCCGCCGGACATGCGGTTTGTCCGGGGAGGGACGTTCCGGTTGGGGACGGCTCCGAACGACGACCTCGGCAACTTTGGCGATCGAGCCGAGAAGCGCGTCTCGCTGCACGGGTATTGCATTGACCAGTATGAGTACCCCGACCGTCAGGGCGAGCCGCCCATGGTCGGCGTGAGTTGGAACGGCGCGGAAGGGGCGTGTGCGGCCCAGGGCAAGAGGCTCTGCAGCGAAGAGGAGTGGGAGAAGGCTTGCAAGGGCCCCGCGAACCTCCGATTCCCTTACGGAGAGGCGTTTCAAGGAGGAGTCTGCAACGGGCCGGGCCGCGCAATTCGACCGGTGGGCGGCTCGCCGGGGTGCAAGTCGGGATATGGGATCTTCGACCTGTCGGGGAACGTGGCCGAGTGGACGTCGACGAAGTTTCAGGTGGGCGCGACGGACCGGACGGTGAAGGGGGGATCGTTCGCTAGCAGCGATACGGACCTGCGCTGCTCGGCGCGGGCGAACCGCCCGCCGGAAAGCAAGTCGGGGAAGGTTGGGTTCCGTTGCTGCGCCGACCTTCATTAACCCCGTCTTACTCACGGTCCGGCTGCTGCGACGTCCGATCCCGCGCCTCCCGAAGGGGGGGCTTGCTACCCTTACCACGACATGGGGGGGGGCTGCTCGCTCCTCCCTCCTGCGGCGGGCTTCACGCCCGCCTCGTCGATCGTCGCTCTCGTTGACCCGGTGGGTGGTCCGGTGCAAAACCTGCCGGCCGGCGCACCCATGGGCGCTCGCGGAGAGCGGTGTTGCGAGCTCCCACGAGGGTGCCCGCCCGTGAATCGGCGAACCGGAGCCGTGGACGGGGCTTCGAGGATCCTGTCCTCCTCGTCGTATCGTCGAGCGTTCGAGCGGCCGGCCGCCTTTGCGCCAAGAGAGGCGTAGAGTCTAGGGTTTCGCAGCTCGTTTTCACCGTTGAAATTGTCGCGGGGCGACGGCGCGGGAGTGCGTCGTTTCACCCATGGCGAGGCCGCCGCCTCGTTGCTTCGTGAAAACAAACGGCGGGTCCAAGAGATGGGCATGGCCGTTGCATAGTGGGATGTCCGGCTGCTCACTCTTGCCAAGGAGATCACTCATGCGGCTGGCGTTGCTCTCGCTTCTCGGCGCACTCTCCCTTTCCAGCGTCGCGTTCGGTATGGACATCGGCGAGCGCAAGTATGACGCGCTCTGCGCGAGCTGCCATGGAAAGGACGGGAAGGCGCAGACCCCGGTCGGGCGCAAGCTCAAGGCCAAGGATCTCACCACGCCGGGCCTGTTCAGCAAGTACACCGACGCGCAGTTGGTGAAGAAGATTCAGGAGGGTAACCCGGCGAAGAAGTTCCCGGCGTTCAAGAACAAGATGAGCGAGGCCGAGATCGAGGCGGTCGTCGCCTACCTCCGGACCCTGAAGTAGCCACGGGCCAACGTGCGTTCCTCCCGCGGGGCGGCATGAAGACGATCGCCCAGAGCTGGATCCTCCTCGCCCTCGCGGGAGGCGCGGGTTGCGGCGTGGCGCCGCAGCAAGCGCCGCTGCCGGGGCAGACCCCCGAGGCGGTCGCCGCGGCGACGGTGCCGGGCGCGCCAAGCGCGCCCAAGGCGGACGAGTATCCCGTTCCACCGCCGCCGTTCTCGGAGGGGATCTACCCCTGCTCGTTCTGCCACGACATGCTGGACCCCAACCCGACGCCGCGGGTCCTGAACAACCACGACGCGGAGCAGCCGCTGCGCCATGGTCCCGGCCGGTGGTGCTACGACTGCCACAACCCCAAGCCGATGGACGTCTTGCGGCTCGCCAACGGGACGACGATACCCTTCTCCGAGTCCTACCGGCTCTGCGGCCAGTGCCATGGGGACAAGTATCGCGACTGGAAGGTTGGGGTCCACGGGAAGCGGACTGGGAGCTGGAACGGCAAGAAGGAGTACCGGCTCTGCGTGAACTGTCACAACCCCCATGCGCCCCACTTCAAGCCGCTGAGACCGTTGCCTCCGCCAGTCCGGCCAGCGGAGATCCACGAGTGACCGACTCATGACCGAGGACCCATCCCCCCCTTCCCGCGACGCTCTCGATTCGCCCGAGGAGTCCCGAGAGGAGTCTTTGCAGCAATCCACGCGGCGCAGCTTCCTCGCCTACGCGGCGGCGGCGGCGGCGGGCGCCGTCCTCGCGAGCTGCACCCCCGAGGAACGCGAGGCCTACCTCCAGAAACGTTTTCGCGAGCTCTCCAAGGAAGACGTCGCCAAGGTGGTCGCCCGACTCGAGGCGGAATACGCCCGGAAGTATGGCAAGCCCTTCAAGGTCGGTGTGGAGCCGGCCATCCCGAGGACGCTCTTCGGCTACGCACTCGATCTGTCGCGCTGCATCGGCTGCCGGCGCTGCGTCTATGCCTGCGTGAAGGAGAACAACCAGTCGCGGCGGTCGCCGCCCATCCAATGGATCTCCGTCCTGGAGATGGACAAGAGGACCGGCGTCGACGTGATGGAATCCAACCTCTACTACGACCCGAAGGAGGTGCCACGAGAGGGGCACTTCTACATGCCGGTCCAGTGCCAGCAGTGCCGCAACCCCCCCTGCACGCGGGTCTGCCCCGTCGGCGCCACGTGGCAGGAGCCAGACGGGATCGTGGTCGTCGACTACAACTGGTGTGTCGGCTGCCGCTGCTGCATGTCTGCCTGCCCGTACGGCGCGCGTCACTTCAACTGGGGTGAGCCGCACCTCCCGCCCGAGGAGGCGAACCAGGAGACGCACTACCTCGGGAATCGCCCCAGGATGCGCGGGGTCGTGGAGAAATGCACCTTCTGCATCCAGCGCACGCGCAAGGGGCTCTATCCCGCCTGCGTCGAGATCTGTCCCGTCGGGGCGCGCAAATTCGGCAACCTGCTCGATCCAGAGAGCGAGGTCCGATACATCATCGAGAACAAGCGCGTCTTCCTCCTGAAGGAGGAGCTGAACACCCAGCCGAAGTTCTTCTACTTCTACGGAGTCTAGGAGGCTCGGGTCCAATGGGTGCCATCGCGAGAGCGCCGAGACCGAGGCGAGACGGGCGCCCGAGAGGTGAGCAGCGGAATCGTAGTCTTTTCAGTACGTTTTGCAGCGAAGCGACGAGGCCGCCCGTCGCATCGGCTTTCGCAGTAGGCAGCCATTTAACCCCAGCCTCCTAGAGCCTCGACCATGCCCTTCGTCGAATTCACGGTCAACAGCGTACGAACGGTGCTCAGGGGCAACCGGGCCTACTGGCTCTGGATCGTGTTCCTCCTCGCGCTCGTCGGCATCGGCGGGTTCGGATACGCGCATCAGGTGAGGAGCGGGCTCATCGCGACCCACATGCGGGATCCGGTCTCTTGGGGCTTCTACATCGGCAACTTCACCTTCCTGGTCGGGGTCGCGGCGGCCGCGGTCGTGCTGGTGATCCCCGCGTATGTCTATCACTGGAAGCCGATCAAGGAGATCGTCGTCTTCGGCGAGCTGCTCGCGGTTGCAGCGATCGTCATGTGCGGACTCTTCGTGCTGGTGGACATGGGGCGCCCCGACCGCCTTTGGCATCTGATCCCGTGGATCGGCCACTGGAACGGGCCCGGCTCGATCCTCGCCTGGGACGCGCTCGTCCTGAACCTCTACTTCCTCCTGAATTTCGTCATCGTGACCCACATCCTCTTCCGCGGCTTCAACGGGCGGGAGTACTCGAAGCGCTTCGCCACTCCGCTCATCCTCTTGTCGATTCCGGCGGCGGTGAGCATCCACACGGTGACGGCGTTTCTTTACAACGGCATGGCCGCCCGACCCTACTGGAACTCCGCGATCCTGGCGCCACGCTTCCTCGCCTCGGCCTTCTGCTCCGGTCCGGCGATCATGCTGATCCTCCTTCAGGTCGTCCGCAAGATCATGCCGATCGAGATCAAGGACGAGGCCCTCTGGAAGATCGCCGAGTTGATGGCTTACGCGATGTTCGTCAACCTGTTCCTCTTCGGCGCCGAGATCTTTCGGGAGTATTACTCGCGGACGGAGCACCTGCTGTTTTTCCGCTATGCCTACAGCGGCCTGAACGGCCACCGGACTCTCGTGCCGTTCACCTGGTTGGCGCTCTTCTGCAGCGTGACCGCCTTCCTCCTCTTTCTCATCCCGCGGACCAGAAAGAACTGGGTGGCGCTCAACGTGGGCGCGGTCCTGATCTTCGCCGGCGTTTACATCGAGAAGGGCGTCGCGCTCGTCATCCCGGGCTACACGCCGTCGGTCCTCGGCGAGATCTTCGAATACTTCCCCAGCCGGACCGAGGCCATGGTCTCGGCTGGCGTGTTCGGGGTGGGGTTCCTCCTCTACACGCTGATGGTCAAGGTGGCCGTGGCCATCATGACCGGCCGGCTCTCGTCGCGACGATCAGAGGCGGCGGGGGTCTGAGCCGCGAGCTGGGGCTTTACGCCCGCGCCGGGGCTCCTGCCCCGGGCCCGCCGGCGCAACCAGCGGTTCCCAAAGGAGCCCCGGGTGGGCATGATCCTTGCCTTCAATCGCTGGCGGCACTAGGCTGTCTGCTTCCACCAAGGAGATCGTCATGCGCCTAACGATGCTTTCGGTTCTCGGTGTCGTTTCCCTCTCCCTATCGACTGTCGCCCTCGGCATGAGCGAAGGCGAGCGCAAGTTCAACGCGAAGTGCGCGGCCTGTCACGGCAAGGACGGCAAGGGGCAGACGACGATGGGGAAGAAGCTGAAGGTCAAGGATCTCACCGATGGGGCGATCGCGAAGTACACCGACGATCAACTGGTGAAGAAGATCGAGGTGGGGGACCCGGCGAAGAAGTTCCCCGCGTTCAAAGGGAAGCTGTCCGAGGACGAGATCCGGTCCATCGCCGTCTACCTGCGGACGCTGAAGTAGCGTTCGCCGTCTCGCCGCCGGGGGAGCCGTGGTCCCCGGGGAACCGCGGTTCCCCGGGGGCCCCTTCCAGTCGAGGCATGCCTCCATGAAACCCATGACGATCCTGGCGAGGATCTGGTCGAACTGGCTCACCCTGCTCGGGGCCACCATCGGCGCCGCGGCCGGGGCCGCGATTGTGCTGTTGCTCGCGTTCGAGTTCATCGCGGGGCGGACGAACCCGTACGCGACCACCCTGCTCGTCCTCATCCTGCCGTCCATCTTCCTCGGTGGCCTCTTCCTCGCCGTGGGCGGCCTGGTCTTCGAGTGGCGCCGCCGGAAACGGGGCGAGGCTCCCGGCGGTTCGACCTTCGAGCTGTTCCGAGCGGTGACGGAGAACCCGCGGGCCCGCAGGCTCATCCGTTTCTTCGCCGTCGCCGCGGTCGGCTCCATCGGGGTGATTGGAATTGGCAGCAACCAGGCGATCACCTACATGGACTCGCCGAAGTTCTGCGGGACGACCTGCCACGTCCAGATGAAGCCGGAGTGGACGAGCTACCAGAACGCCAAGCACTCGCACGTCGCCTGCGTCGAGTGCCACATCGGGAAGGGAGCCTCGTGGGAGGCGAAGTCGAAGGTCGAGGGGGTCTCGCAGGTCTGGCACGTCGTCACGGGTACCTACGAGCACCCCATCCCGACGCCCATCGCCCACCTGCGGTCCGCCCGCGACACCTGCGAGCGATGCCATTGGCCGGAGCAGTTCATCGGGAACCGGCTCCATGTCTTCCCCCACTTCCTCCCCGACGAGAAGAACACCCCTTCCTACGACGTCTTCGTCATGCGGATCGGCGGCCGGAACGCCCGGACCGGCGAGTACGAGGGAATCCACTGGCACGTGGGCCACGACGCCCAGGTGCGTTTCCAGTACTACGACGCCGCGCAGACGAAGATCGGCGAGATCACGGTCGTCGAAGGCGGCAAGGTGGTGGCCGCGTATGGTCCTCCCGACAAGCTGAAGGCTCTCCCCGTCCTCGGCGAGCGGACGATGGACTGCATCGACTGCCACAACCGCCCCACGCACGTCTTTGACGCGAGCCCCCGAGCGGCGGTCGATCGCGTCATGGCCGCCGGCCGCCTCGATTCGAAGACCCCCTGGCTCGCCAAGGCGAGCGCAGCAGTCCTCTCGGAGAAGTCGATCCCGGCCGGAGCGGACGCCCGGTGGTTCCGGAGCGCCCTGGCGGACGCCTACGCGAAGGACTGGCCCGCGGTGAAACCGTCGCCCTCGTCGCTCGACCAGGCCGCGGCCACCCTGACGGGCGTATACGCGAGCGACATCTTCCCTACCATGGGCGTGAGCTGGGGTACCCACCGGAGTCACCTCGGCCACGCGAACGACTACGATGACGCCCCCGAGTACGGCTGCTTCCGTTGCCACGACGGCGACCGGACGAAGACGATGCCGGACGGCACCAAGGTCGCCCTGGACCAGGACTGCGACAAGTGTCACGACGCGATCGCCGGCGGCGAGGATCCGGCGACCTTCGACCCGCAGATCAAGGAACTCCTCCCCTGACCTCCCTTCGGGCCGCGCAGGCGCGGCGCCTGCCACGCCGCGTCGGCGCGGCTCGCGGCGGGACCGCACCGTGATTCGAGCCGCGAGGGCTGCGACGGTTGCCACTGCGGCGAGCGCCACGACACGCCCGACGTGCGCGCCTCCCGAACCAGCGTCCACGGCCAGGGAGTCCTCAGGGCCGGCCTGGCGGTGGCGCCCGCGTGCGCGGACTGTCACGGCGTCCACGACCTCCCGATCGTCGCCCTCCACGCGCGGTTCCGGCAGCGGGGTTCATCGTCCCGCCCTGGCCGTCCGCCCGGTCAGCCAGAGGAGCTTACCCTCGATCGACGCCTGCAACGCGGGGTCTGGCTGCTTGCGCAGGATCGCGACCGCCGCCTTCCAGGCGCGCTGCGCGGCGGGCAGGTCCCCGGTCCGGGCGCACGCCTCGCCGAGGTGGTCGAGGATCACGGGCTCTCCGGGATCGAGCGAAGCCGCTCGCCGGAGCCAGGCGAGCGCCGCCGCGAGCCGGCCCTCGCGGAAGTAGACCCAGCCGAGCGAGTCGGCGATGGCCCCGCTCTCGGGCTCGAGATCCAGCGCGGCCCGCGTCAGCTTCTCCGCCTCAGGGAGCTTCCTGCCCTGCTCGGCGTAGGTGTACCCGATGAAGTTCATGGCCTCGGCGTTGTCGGGATCCCGCGCGAGCAGCCGGCGCATCGCCGCGACGGCCTCGTCCCGGCGTCCCTGCCGCGCCAGCTCGTCTCCCTGGGCGAAGGCCAGGTCCGGGTCGTCCGGCTGCGCCTTCAAGGCGCGGGCGAGGACGGCGAGCGCCTCCGATCCCCTTCCGAGCGTCCGGTCCAGGGAGGCGAGGGCGATCGCGAGGTCCACGCCCGGGCCGAGCGTCGCGATGGCCCGCTCGAGCAGCGCCGCGCCCTCGGCGGTCCGCCCCGCGGCCCGGTCGGCGCGGGCGAGCGCAGCGTAGAGAGGCTGGGCGCCGGGCCGCTGGCGGAGCGCCGCGGAGACGCTCGCGATCGCCTCGCCCGCCCGCCCCGCTTTCGAGAGCGCGATCGCGCGCCGGGCCTGCGCGTCCACCCAGTCCGGGTCCGCGAGCGGGACGAGGGCGAGATCGGAGGCCGCCGCGAGGTCGTCTCCCGCCTCATCGAGGACCATCCCGCGCAGGTAGCGGTATCGGCCGTCGCCGGGCGCCGCGGCGACGGCGGCGGACAGCTCGGAGAGCGCCTCGGTGAACAGCCGGGCCTGGGCGTAGGCGAGGCCGATCTCGGCGGCGGCCGCCGTGGGGTCGTCCGCGGCCGAGGCGAAGGCGTCGAAGGCGCGGCGGGCCGCGGCGCGATCGAGCGCCGGGTCGTCGGCGCGGGCGGCCCGGCGGAGCCGGTGGCGCCCCAGCTCGAAGAGCGCAGTGACGTCCTCCGGCGCGGCGCGAGCCGCCCGCTCCCAGCAGTCGAGGGCCCGCCGATCGTCGTGGCGCAGGTCGGCGAGGCGCGCCATCGCGGAGAGGGTCCGCTCGTCGCCGGGGTCCACCGCCATGGCGCGGTCGAGGTAGGCGCCGGCGCGGGCCTGGTCGCCGTGCTCCAGGAAGAGCAGGCCGAAGTCACGCCAGCCCGAGGCGTCGCCGGGGATGGCCGCGGCCCACGCGGAGAGACAGGCGCCAAGGCCAGGCTCATCCCCCTGACGCATGAGCGCCTGGGCGAGCGCGCGCCAGGCGTCCGCGTCCCCGGGGTCGAGGTCCGCCGCGCGGCGCAGCTCCGCGATCGCCTCGGCCTCGCGGTCCGTTCCTGACAGGATCAGGCCCAAGGCGAGGTGGGCCTCGGGCGACGCCGGGTCGTCGTGGAGCGCGAGCCGCAGCGAGGTCTCCGCCTCCTCGCCCAGGCCGAGCTTCCATGCCTCGGCGGCCAGCCGGACACGGACATGGGCGGCCGCGGGGTCGAAGAGGAGCGTCTCGCGGTAGTCGCGGACGGCTGAAGCGTCGTCTCCTGCCTCCGTGTCCAGGTCGCCTTCGAGGTAGTGGAGAAGGGCCTCCGGGCTCGCCCACGCCTGCGCCCCCTCCCGGTCGGCGGCCTCGGCCTCGGCGATGGCCTCCCGATCCACCGGCGGGAACGACCGCGGACCCTGAGACGCGGAGGCCGCGAAGAGCACGAGGAGCAGCGGCAGCATCGATTCGTGAGTGTACCGCGCGCGGGCCAGACCCGCCAGACGACCGGCCAAGAGGCGAGAACCTCGGCGAATCCGGGAGCCTCGTTCGGAAATCCCTTCTCACGGATGGGACGCGCCCGCGGCCATACGGTAAGCTTCTTCCACCTTTTTTGACAATGGGACGGAAACTCGGAAACTCTTTCCGAAAGAGCCGTGTGGACAAGGACTAAGCCTTTGAAACGCCATCTGGTTTTGTGATGGCGCGACGATTGCCTCAAGACCTCGCATGGCCACTCTTCCTCCGCTTTCCAACGTCGTATCCTTGCCCGCCACTGTCGAGCTCGAGCCGCCGCGCCAGCCGCGCGCGACCCCGAGACCCGTTCGGATCGCCCTCCGGGTGTTGGCCGTCGGCGCGCTCGCGGGTCTCTGGTGGAACCTCGCAGCCGGCGGATTCGCGCGAGGGGAGGCGTGGCTCGCCGCCATCCCCGGCCTCGGGGCGCTCGCCTGGTGGGTCCAGGCGGCGGGCGTGGGGCTGCTCGCCCTGACGACGATCCGGACCGCCCTCTGGCTCTTCTACCGGCCCGTCCGCCCCAACGGATTCACCCCCTTCATCACCGCGCTCGTCCCCGCCTACAACGAGGGACGGATGGTGAAGAACGCGCTTCTCTCCCTCGCCCGCGCCGACTATCCCGAGGGCAAGCTCCAGGTCATCGGCATCGACGATGGCAGCCGCGACGACACCTGGGAGCATATGCAGGCCGCCGCCCGGCTCTATCCGGACCGGATCCGCGTCCTGCGGCTGCCGCACAACCAGGGGAAGCGCGCGGCCCTCCACGCGGGCTTGCGCGAGGCGACCGGCGAAGTGGTCGTGACGACCGACTCCGACTGCATCGTCGCCCGCGACGCGCTTCACGCGCTCGTCGCCCCGCTCGCCGACCCGCGCGTCGGCGCCGTGGCTGGGAAGGTGATCATCCACAACCGGAAGGGCTCGCTCATCACCCGGATGATGGTCCCGCAGTTCCTCGTGACCTTCGACTTCCTCCGGGCCGCGCAGTCGGTCACGGGGACGGTCCTCTGCTGTCCCGGCGCGCTCGCCGCCTACCGGCTCGGCGCGCTGCGCCCGCTCCTCCCCGCCTGGCTCGACCAGCGGTTCCTGGGCACGCGGGTCGGCCCCGGCGAAGACCGCTACCTGACGACGCTGCTGATGCGCGCCGGCTACGAGGCCCGATACCAGGCGACCGCGCTGGTCCACACCATCGTCCCGACGCACTACCGCGGCCTGACGCGGATGTACCTCCGGTGGGACCGGAGCGACATCCGTGAGAGCCTGGCCGCGATCTTCCGCCCGCCGCGCCGGACCGGCTGGCGCGCGCTCGCGACCCCCATCGCGATCGCCCACGTGATCGGCACGCTGATCTCGGTGCCGCTCGCGTTCGTCTCGGCCTGGGCGCTGCTCGTGCTCCTCGCGACCCACCCCCTGGTCGCGCTCGTCGGCCTGGGGAGCCTCGGCCTGCCGAGTCTGATGGCCATGGCCCAATGCCTGGACTCCGAATGGAGCCTCGACTCGCTCTGGCTGATCGCGTACGCCTACTTCGCGCCGGCGATCCTCTGGGTGCGCCCCTGGGCGGCGCTCACCCTGCGCGATCAGGCCTGGATGAGCCGCCGGCTCCCCCAGCCAGCGGCGGTCCGCGCGGCGGCGTAGGCCGTTCGAGGGCAGCGCACCTCTTGCCGCGTTCCTCCTCGACCCCCGCGGCGGGGCGAGCTGCTCGCGCTCGCGAAGGAGTTCGGCATCGACCGGCCAGCGCGCCCACGGCGGCCGCGGGAGGGCAGACGGTCTGCCGGCGGCGCCGGCGATCCCGTGGCCTTACGCGGCCTTGACGACCTTGCCGGCCTTGATGCAGCGCGTGCAGACGCGGACGCGAGCGACACGGCCGTCGATCTTCGCCTTGACTCGCTGGAGGTTCGGCAGGGTGCGTCTCTTGGTCTTGTTGTTCGCGTGGCTGACGCGGTTGCCGACGAGCGGCCTCTTGCCGCAGATGTGACAGACCCAGGCCATGTGGAACTCCTCCGCGGCCTTCGCCGCGCTGCCGAAGGAGCGCCTCCCATACCGCAAGTCACGCCCGGAGGCAAGCCTCGATCGCGAGCCTGGCGTCGGGCGTCGCTCGGGTCGTGCCGGTCTCGCCGGCTGTGCGGTCGCCGAGAAGGCGTTCCCGCTCCCGCTCTCCAGCGTGCTTCGCGAAGCAGCCTCGGCGTTGCGGCCAATCGGCCTGCCGCGCAGCGGTCTTGAGTTCGACAGACTTGGGCCTCGGGAGATAGCGGGGGCTCATCGTCTCCAACGGAGGAGCGCCGCAGGCGAGCGATTCCGAGAGGGTGGCGGCGAATCGGCGCCTGTTGGCGGCGCACGGCCACCAAGGCCCCGTTCGGCTTCGCGTGGCAGATGGCGGCAGCACGGCGGCAGGCGACCTCCCCGGGGAGGAGGGCGACGGCGGTCGCCGGCAAGGCGGGGAGCGCCGCCCATCTGGCGGCGCTTGGGAGGAGATTGGCGCTGCTCGCGCGGCGGATGGCGGCGCGAGGGGCTGTCGTCCCGCCATCGAGAGCGAGAATGGCGGCGGCGTGACGGATTTACGTTCACTCATGGCGGTTTATGGCGGCATCATCTCCCATGGTGGCGTCGACTGTTGCGATGGGACCGCCGCTCGTGTCGCTGCTGGCGTCGCAGTGGCGGCCGATGGCGGTTACACGCGGGCTGACTTTGCATAGCTTCGGAATGAAACCGCCATCCGTGGCGTCGCTGTCGCCACCGTGGCGTCTATCGCCGCCATTCGCGCGCCACCAACCGCCACGCTCGGCGCACCAACCGCCATTCTCGTTCTATGTGGCGTCGCATTGCGGAGAGCGACCGCCACCATGGCGTCAATATGCTGGGATCTGCCGGATGGAAACGCCATGCTCGCTCCAGTCGCCGCCAATCTGGAGGAGAATGGCGCCAGGATCGCCGGCGGCGGCGCCATCGTCGTGACAACCGCTTCGATCGTCATCGCAGCCGCCGCCAACGTGGCGGTCTTAGAGCGGGATCGACGGGGATCTGTCGCTATCGTGGCGGTTTCTGGCGGTTGTCCGGACGATCGGGTCTCTTGCGTGGGTCCAGCCGCCGCCGCCCGAGGCCATAGCGCGGCCAAGCAGCGCCGCAACGCAACGCGGTCCATGGGGTTCGACCCTCTTCCGGACCGGCTCCTCGCGGGAGCGCGTTGCAGTGCTCGTGATGGGTGCTAGGATGACACGCCCCATGCCCTTCGACATGCACGCCACCACGATCGTCTGCGTCCACCGGGACGGCCGGACCGTCATCGGGGGCGACGGGCAGGTCACCCTCGACAAGACGGTCCTGAAGGCGAACGCTCGCAAGGTGCGGCGGCTCCGGGAAGGGAAGATCATCGCGGGGTTCGCCGGCTCCACGGCCGACGCCTTCACGCTCTTCGAACGGTTCGACCAGAAGCTCGAGGCGCACGCGCAGAACCTCTCCCGGGCGGCCGTCGAGCTGGCCAAGGACTGGCGGACGGACCGGTTCCTCCGGCGGCTCGAGGCGCTGCTCATCGTGGCCGACCGGGAGCGGGTCCTCGTCCTCTCCGGGGCGGGAGACGTGATCGAACCCGAGGGCGGGATCGCCGCCGTCGGCTCGGGCGGCCCCTACGCGCTCGCCGCCGGGCGGGCGCTGCTCGCCCACACGGCCCTCGAGGCGCGCGCGATCGCCGAGGCGGCGCTGCGCATCGCGGGCGAGATCTGCATCTACACGAACGGGAACCTCTCCTTCGAGGAGGTCTGATCGGTGCCGGCGTCGTCTGTCTCCTCGCAAGGGCTGACCCCGCGGCAGGTCGTCGCGGAGTTGGACCGTTACATCATCGGCCAGAAGGCGGCCAAGCGCGCGGTGGCGATCGCCCTGCGCAACCGCTGGCGGCGGCAGAAGGTCGATCCGTCCCTGCGCGACGAGATCGTCCCGAAGAACATCATCCTGATCGGGCCGACCGGGGTGGGGAAGACGGAGATCGCGCGCCGGCTCGCCCGCCTCGCCGAGGCGCCGTTCATCAAGGTCGAGGCGGGCAAGTACACCGAGGTCGGCTACGTCGGGCGGGACGTGGACTCGATGATCCGCGACCTCACGGCCATCGCCGTCCAGCTCGTGCGCGACGAGGCGACGGAGAGGGTGCAGGGTCGGGCCCGGGATCTGGCCGAGGAGCGGCTGCTCGACGTGCTCTTCCCGCCGGTCGCCGGACCCGGCTTCAGCGCGACGCCGGGGACCTCGAGCGAGAGCCGGGAGAAGCTGCGGGCGATGCTCCACGCGGGGACGCTCGACGGCCGGGAGGTCGAGCTGGACCTGCCCGAGAGGTCTCCCTCGCAGTTCTTCCAGCTCTTCAGCGGCGCGGGCATGGAGGAGATGGGGGTCAACCTGGGGGAGATGCTCGGCGGCACCCCCTTCGGCAAGCGGATGAAGCGGCGGCGGATGCCGGTCCCCGACGCGCTCGACCTCCTGCGGCAGGAGGAGGCGGGCAAGCTGATCGACATGGACCAGGTGACGCGCGAGGCCGTCCAGCGGACCGAGCAGTCGGGGATCGTCTTCATCGACGAGATCGACAAGATCGCCGGCAAGGAGGGGGCGGGCGGCCCGGACGTGTCGCGCGAGGGGGTGCAGCGGGACCTCCTCCCGATCGTGGAGGGCTCGACGGTCACGACCAAGTACGGGCCGGTGCGGACCGACCACATCCTCTTCATCGCGTCGGGCGCCTTCCACGTGGCGAGGCCGTCGGACCTGATCCCCGAGCTGCAGGGGCGCTTCCCCATCCGCGTCGAGATGGATTCGCTCGGCAGCGCGGATTTCGTCCGGATCCTGACCGAGCCCCAGAACGCGCTCACCCGGCAGTACGCGGCGCTGCTCGCCACCGAGGGGATCGAGCTGTCCTTCGCGCCGGACGCGGTCGCGGAGATCGCGCGCATCGCCCAGACGATCAACGATCGGACGGAAAACATCGGGGCGCGGCGGCTCCACACGATCCTGGAGCGGCTGCTCGACGAGATCGCCTTCGACGCGGACGAGCGGAAGGACAAACGGATCGCCGTGGACGCGGGCTACGTGCGCGCCCAGCTCCAGCCGCTCGTCGAGGACGAGGACCTCTCCCGGTACATTCTATGAGCGACGGGCGATGGACGCTCGTCACGCAGCCGCCGGGGGACGCGCTTTCACCCCTAGGGAGATCAGCCATGACCAACGAGAAGGCCGTCGAGCTGGGACGGCGCGTCCTCACCCCCAACTACAAGCAGCAGCCGATCGCGCTCGTCCGCGGCGAAGGGACCCGCGTCTGGGACGCGGACGGGCGGCGCTACCTCGACATGCTCGCCGGGATCGCGACCTGCGCGCTCGGCCACTGCCATCCGGCGGTCCTCGCGGCCGCGCAGGCCCAGCTCCATCGGATCTGGCACGCGAGCAACGGCGTCTACACTCTGCCGTCGCTCCAACTCGCCGAGGCTCTCGTTCGGCGATCCTTCGCGAAACGGGTCTTCTTCTGCAACAGCGGCGCGGAGGCGAACGAGGCGGCCCTGAAGCTCGCCCGCCGCTTCCACTTCGCGAACGGGGCGCCGGAGCGGGTGGAGGTCGTCTGCGCGAACGGCTCTTTCCACGGGCGCACGCTCGGGGCGCTGGCGGCGACCGGGCAGCCGAAGTACCAGCAGGGGATCGGGCCGCTGCCGCCGGCCTTCGTCCACGTCCCCTTCGGCGATCTCGCGCCGCTGCGGGCGGCGGTCGGGCCGAAGACCGCCGCGGTGCTGCTGGAGATCATCCAGGGCGAGGGCGGCGTGCGGGTGGCCCCGCCGGGCTACATCGCGGGCGTCCGCCGCCTCTGCGACGAGCGCGGCGCGCTCTGGATCGCCGACGAGGTCCAGACAGGCATGGGCCGGACGGGGACGCTCTGGGCCCACGAGCAGGAGGGGGTGACGCCGGACATCATGACGGTCGCCAAGGCGCTCGCGAACGGCCTGCCGATCGGCGCCATGCTCGCGACGGAGAAGGCAGGCGTGGCGCTCACCCCCGGCACGCACGCCTCGACGTTCGGCGGCAACCCCGTGACCTGCGCGGCCGCGATCGCGGTCCTGGAGACCATCGATCGCGAGGGGCTCCTGCCCGCCTGCCGGGAGGCGGGGGAGCATCTGAAGGCCCGGCTGATCGACCTGAAGGAGCGCGTGGGCGGCCGGATCGCCGACGTCCGGGGCCGCGGCCTCCTCGTCGGCGTCGAGCTGACCTCGGAGGCGGCCCCGGTGATCGCGCGCTGCCGGGAGCTGGGGCTGATCGTCAACCTCGCCTCGGAGAAGGTCATCCGCTTTGCCCCGGCGCTGCTCGTCACGAGAGCCGAAATCGACGAGGCGGCGTCGATCCTGGCGCGCGCGCTCGAGGGCTGAAGGACCGGCCGCGCGTGGGGGCGCGAAGGGGGGCAGAGCGAAGAGCTGCTCAATTCATCCCCGGACCGGGCCAGGCCGTCGAGGCCGCCTCCCGGATGCGAGGCGGGGCAACGAGGTTGACGCCGCTCCGCTGCTTCCGGTAAAGCGCTGCCACTCCCTCTCCCCGCGACCGGAGCTGCCTTGCCGACCAAAGAGACACGAATCGAGCCCGTCGTTAAGCCTGGAGACCTGGCCGCCGCACTCGCCATTCGCGAGGTCGTCTTCATCGAGGAGCAGGCGGTGCCGCAGGACATCGAGCGGGACGACCAGGACGAGACCGCGTATCACGTGCTGGCGGTGCAGGGGGGCCACGCGATCGGGACCGGGCGGCTCGTCGCGACCCAGACGCCCCCGGAGGGCGAGCAAGGCCGGTGGGGCCGCATCGGGCGGATGGCGGTGCTGGAGAGCAGCCGGAAGTCGGGCGTGGGCCGGCAGATCCTGGCGGCCCTCGAAGTGCACGCCCGCGAGCTGGGGCTCGCCGGAATCGTCCTGCACGCGCAGGTCATGTCGAAGGGCTTCTACGAGAGGGAAGGGTACGAGCCCTTCGGCGCCATCTTCGAGGAGGCCGGCATGCCGCACGTGAAGATGTCCAAGAAGCTGTAAGCCCGTCTGATTCACGGTACGGCGCAGCGAGGCGTTTTTAGACCGCGAGCCGAGAAGGGCAAGCGAGAGCGACGACCGACGAGGCGTCGCGTAAAGCACCTCGCGAGGAGGTACGGAGCGAGCACACCCCCCCATGTCGTCGTAGGGGTGGCAAGCCCCCCCTTCGGGAGGCGCGGGATCGGACGACGCAGCAGCCGGGCCGTGAATAAGACGGGCTCAGCGGCTCGCCGAGCCGAGGACCCGCGCGATCGCCTCGCGGCCGACCGGATCGACCTCGCCCCGATCGGTGAAGATCGAGCGGATGAGCGCCGCGGGCGTCACGTCGAAGGCCGGGTTCGTGGCGTGCGTCTGCGCGGGGCAGGTGCGTTCGCCGCCCCAGGCCGTGACCTCCTCCTCGGAGCGCTCCTCGATGGGGATGCCGCGGCCGTCCGGGAGCGCGAGGTCGAAGGTCGCGGCGGGGGCCGCGACGTGAAACGGGATGGCGTGGAAGCGGGCGTTGACGGCCACCGAGTAGGTCCCGATCTTGTTCGCCGCGTCGCCGTTCGCCGCGATCCGGTCGGCGCCGGTGACCACGAGCTGGATGCGTCCCCGGGCCATGAGACTTGCGGCGGCGCCGTCGCAGACGAGGGTGTGGGGGATCCCCCGGCGCGACAGCTCCCAGGCCGTGAGTCGGGCGCCCTGGAGCCGCGGTCGCGTCTCGTCGGCGTACACGTGGATCCTCTTGCCCTGCCGGTGAGCCTCCCAGAGGACGCCGAGCGCGGTGCCGATCCCCCCCGTCGCGAGCGCGCCTGCGTTGCAGTGGGTGAGGACGCCCATGCCCGACTCGATCCTCGCCGCGCCGAGCGCCGCCATGCGCCGGTTGCCCGCGATGTCGTCCTCGTGGAGGGCGCGGGCGAGGGAGAGCAGGCGGGCGGGGGAGGGATCCTCGCGGGCGGCGGAGGCCAGCTTGTCGACGGCCCAGACGAGGTTCACGGCGGTCGGTCGAGCCGTGGCGAGGAGGTCGCGCGCGCGGGACAATCCGGTGGAAGGCGCCGGCCCCGGCACCGCTCCGGTCCCCGATCGCCGGGCGCCCGCTCGCGGCGAGGGCGCCGGGGGGGCCGCCGGCCCACGTGCCGCGAGCACCATCCCGTACGCTCCGGCGAGGCCGATTGCCGGCGCGCCGCGGACGATCATGTCCTGGATGGCCGTCGCGACCTCCTGGGCCGTGCGGCACTCGATCCAGCGCTCCTCCCGCGGCAGCGCGCGCTGGTCGAGCAGCCGCAGGACGCCGGTCTCGGCGTCGCCGTGCCAGCAGAGCGGCGAGAGGGTCGCCTCATCCATCGGGGTGCTCGTGGGCCGAGAGGAGCGCGCGCGCCTCGGCCTCGGGCAAGGGAAGCGGGCGGCCGAGCGCGTGGGCGCGCCAGAGGACCTCGGCGGCGTGCTCGAGCCGCTCGGTCAGAAAGTAAGCGTCGGCCACCGACCGGCCCGCGGCGATCGTCCCATGGCGTTCCAGGATGAGCGCGTCGCTCCGCTCGATCCGCCCGGCGAGCGAGCGCGCCAGGGCCTCGGTGCCGGGCCGCGCGTAAGGGACGACCTCGATGCGGCCGAGGCTCAGGATGACCTCGGGGAGGACGTCGTTGAGCCGCGGGCTGCGCACGAGCGAGAGCGCGATGGAGGTCGGCGGGTGGGCGTGGACCACGGCCTCCACGTCCGGCCGGCGGCGCAGGACCTCGAGGTGCATCGGCAGCTCGCTCGTCGCGCTTCGCGCGCCCGCGACCTTGCGCCCCTCCTCGTCGACCACGATCAGGTCCTCGGGGGCGATGAACGCCTTGGCGACGCCGGTCGGGGTGACGAGGATCCGCCCGCCCCCGAGGCGCACCGAGACGTTTCCGTCGTTCGCCGACAGGAAGCCCTTCTGGTGCAGCAGGCGGCAGAATTGGACGATGGCCGCGCGCGACTCGCCCTCCGAGGGGCGTGGTGGAAAGCGGACGGATTCCACGGGGCCGCGCACTGTGGCATCCCCAGCGGCGCAGCGCAAGGGGCCGCAAAGGCGCCCCACTCCGCCCGCGAGCAGCCCACCCGCGTGAGAGGCGGCCCTGGGCGGCGAGGAGGGTGCAGCTCTCTAGGAGGCTCATGTGAAATGGCTGCCTGCTGTGAAAGCCGATCCCTTCGCTCGCGACGGGCGGCCTCGTCGCTTCGCTGCAAAACGTACTGCAAAGAGTACGTTTGACGCGGCTCACTCCTCGGGCGCCCGTCTCGCCTTAGGTCTCGGCGCTCTCGCGACGGCACCCATTTCACATGAGCCTCCTCGCCTCGCTCCTGGATCCAGGGCAGGCGGAGCGGTGGACGGGGCGCGCGACGGACGGGGCGCGGGCTCATCCGCCCGCGCGAACCGCGAAGTAGATGGACTGATGGCCGCGCTGGACGCGCAGCAGCGTCATCTCACCCGTGCCGGTCGCCCGGAGGGCCTCGTCGTACTCCTTCGGGGAGTGGACCGGGCGGCGGTTCACCTCGACGATCACGTCGCCCGGGCGGACTCCCGCCTCGGCGGCTGAGCTGTTCTGCTCGACGCCCGCGACCTGGACGCCGTCGTCCGGGGCAATGCCCAGCGACTGCGCGAGGTCGGGATCGAGCGGAGCCACGGCCAGCCCGAGCGCGTCGGGGCGTCGCTCGGCCGGAGGGCCCGGTTGCCCGCCCGGCTCGCCGCCGCGGCCGGAGGGCGCCATTCCGTCGTCGGGCCGCTCCCCCACCCTGACCGAGAGCGTCTGCGGCTTCCCGTTGCGGACGACGCCGACCGCGATCTTCGAGCCTGGGCGAACGATCGCCACGCCCCGCGTCAGCTCGGAGGGGCTGTTCACCGGCGTCCCGTTGAGCGAGACCACCACGTCGCCGCTCTTGAACCCGGCCCGCGCCGCGGGGCCGCCCCGCATGACCTCCGCGACCAGGGCGCCCTTCGTGCCCCCCAGGCCGAGCGAGGTCGCGAGATCGGGGGTCAGCCGCTGGATGCCGACGCCGAGCCAGCCGCGGATCACGTGGCCGGTGACGAGCTGCGGCAGGAGCTGCTTCGCGATGTTGATCGGCACGGCGAAGCCGATGCCCTGGCCGTGGGCGGTGATCGCCGTGTTGATGCCGATCACCGCCCCCTCCATGTCGAAGAGCGGGCCGCCCGAGTTGCCCGGGTTGATCAGCGCGTCGCTCTGGATGAAGTCGTCATAGGGCCCCGCGCCGATGGTCCGCTCCTTCGCCGAGACCATGCCGTGGGTCACCGACAGCTCCAGGCCGAACGGGTTGCCGATGGCCACCACCCAATCGCCGACGTGGAGGACGTCGCTGTCGCCGAGCAGCAGGTAGGGAAAGGGGCCGCGCCCCGCGAGCTTGAGCAGCGCCACGTCGGTCTTGCTGTCCGCCCCGATGACCTTGGCGGGCAGCTCCCGGCCGTCGGCGAGCTTCACCTTGATCTGGTCGGCGCCCTCGATCACGTGGTTGTTGGTGAGGACGTAGCCCTTCTCGTCGATGAGGAAGCCCGACCCGAGGCTCTGCCGGGTCAGCTCCTGCTGCGGGATCTGGCCGCCGAAGAACTGCTGGAAGAACTGCCCGAACGGGTCCTGGGGGTTGCCCATCCAGCCGGGGTGGCGGATGCGCTGAGACGTCGCGATGTTCACGACCGCGGGCCGGATCAGCTTGACGAGCGGCGCGAGCGACGGGAAGGCCTGCGAGATCGACGGGACGAGGGCCGAGCCGGCCGGCTGGTCGTGCCAGAGGTGCTTGGGCGACACGGCGTAGGCAGGCGCGGCGAGAGATCCGGCGAGCAGGACGGGGACGAGGGAGAGCTTTCGGAGGGTCATGTTCATTCCGTGGGCAAACAGCCAGGCGGTTGTGCTATTCCTCGGCCTCGCCGGCCGGCGAGGAGTCGCCTGACCCGGCGCGGGCGCCGGTGGGGAACCGCCCCACGCGGACGCGGGCGGGACGCAGGATCCGGGCGCCGTGCCGGTAGCCGGCCCGCACCTCTTCGATCACCCGGCCGTCGTCCTCGGCGCGATCGCAGGGAATCGAATCGACCGCCTCGTGCAGCGTCGGGTCGAACGGGTCGCCGAGGACGGCCATCCGCTCGATACCCGAGGAGAGCGCGCGGCGCAACAGCCCGTCGCGGATGAGGCGCAGCCCTTCGGTGATCGCCTCCGATCCCCCGCCGGCGGCAGCGAGGGAGCGATCCATCTCGTCCACCGCCTCCAGCAGCCCGAGGGCCACGTTGCCGCGCTCCACCTCCAGCACGCGGTCGCGTTCCCGTTCGAGCCGCCGCCGGAAGTCCTCGCGCTCCTGCTGGAGCCGGCCCACCGCGCGCAGCGCCTGGTCGAGCTTCTCGCTCAACGCCGCGAGCCGCGCGTTCAGCTCCGCGACGCGCGGATCCTCGGCCGGGGCGCGCTCGGCACCCGGCGCCTCGGGCCCCGCCTGGGCCTCTCCCTCCGGTCGCTCTTCTGTGTGGTCCACGATCGATGCGAAGCTAACCGCCGCCGGCCGGCTGTCAATGAAAAAAGAGCCGGCTTACCCGTGCCCATCGAGCGGGCCCTCCCCCGCCCGGTCGGGATCGCCGCGGATCTCGATCTCCATCGCCTGTAGGCTGTAGTAGAGGAGCCAGCGCTCAGCGTCGGTCATCGCCCCCGGAGGCAGGTCCGATTCGATCTCCTCGATGGTGAGGTAGCGGCGCCGCAGCCCCTTGGCGAAGAGCCGTTTGCGTGCCCGGTGGCTGTCACCGATCCGCTCCGCTTCGTTCACGAGGAGAAGATAGCGATCGCTCCGGCGTTCACCCCGAACCCCGCGCTCCGCGGACGGCGGGAGGGGAGGAGAAGGCCCGGCCGGCGCGGTCTCGAGGCGGGCCGCGCCGCGACGGCGACCCCGCGCCTTCACGGGTTCTCGGGAGGCGTGGAGCGGCTCTCCCCGGTTCGCCCGCTACAACCCCGGCCGGGCCTCGGCCCCGCGATCGGCGGTCCGCTCACCCAACAGCTTGCGCAGCTCGTCCTGCTCGATCACCTCGTGGGCGAGCAGCCGCGCCGCCATCTCCTCCAGCCGATCGCGGTGGCGTGAGATGATCTCGTGCGCGCGGGTGAGCCCCTCGGCCACGAGCATTCGGATCTCGGCGTCTACCGCCCGGGCCGTCCGCTCGCTGTAGCTCCTCGTCTCGGGCGGCGCCACACCGCCGAGGAAGGGGGAGCGGCGATCCTCGCGCAGCGTCACCGGCCCGATGGCGTCAGACATGCCGTACTCGCGGACCATCGCGCGCGCGACCTCGGTCGCCTGCTGGAGGTCGTTGGCCGCGCCGGTCGAGATCTCGCCGAAGGCCTCCTCCTCGGCAGCGCGCCCGCCGAGCAGGCCGGCGATCTTGTCCCGCAGCTCGGCCCGGGTCATGAGGTAACGATCCTCCAGCGGGAGTTGGAGCGTGTAGCCGAGCGCGCCGAGGCCGCGCGGCACGATCGAGACCTTGTGGACGGGCTGGCTGTGGGGCAGCAGCCACCCCACGAGCGCGTGGCCGGACTCGTGGTACGCGACGACCTCCTTCTCGCGGTCGTTGATCCTCCGGTTCTTCTTCTCCAGGCCGGCGAACACCCGCTCGATGGCCTCCTCGAAGTCGGCGAGGACGACCTGCTCCCGTCCCCTCCGCGCGGCGAGCAGCGCCGCCTCGTTGACGATGTTCGCGAGGTCCGCGCCGGCGAGGCCGGGGGTCCGGGAGGCGACGATCTTCAGATTCACGTCCGGACCGATCCGGACGTGCCGGGCG
Organism: Myxococcales bacterium; assembly: GCA_021807105.1. Taxonomy (GTDB): domain Bacteria; phylum Myxococcota; class Myxococcia; order Myxococcales; family JAKAPL01; genus JAKAPL01. The sequence continues at coordinate 42,904 of JAKAPL010000009.1, forward strand.
TGGATGCGGAGGATCTGCTCCCGCCCCCGCATGTCCGGGCGGTCGACGAGGACCTGGCGGTCGAAGCGGCCGGGACGCATCAGGGCTGGGTCGAGGATCTCGGGCCGGTTGGTCGCGGCGAGCACGATGAGGCCGACCCGCGCGTCGAAGCCGTCCATCTCGGCGAGGAGCTGGTTGAGCGTCTGTTCCCGCTCGTCGTGGCCGCCGATGAAGCCGCCGTTGCGGCTCTTGCCGATCGCGTCCAGCTCGTCGATGAAGACGATGCACGGCGCCTTCCCCGCCGCCTGCGCGAAGAGGTCGCGCACGCGGGCGGCTCCGACGCCGACGAACATCTCGACGAACTCCGAGCCGGACAGGGAGAAGAACGGCACGCCCGCCTCCCCGGCCACCGCCCGGGCGAGCAGCGTCTTGCCCGTCCCCGGCGGGCCCACCAGCAGCACGCCCTTGGGGATGCGGCCGCCGAGCCGGCGAAACTTCTCCGGCGTGCGGAGGAACTCGACGATCTCCTTCAGCTCATCGACCGCCTCGTCGATGCCCGCCACGTCCTTGAAGCCGACGCCAGTGTTCGTCTCGGCGTAGATGCGGGCGCGCGTCTTGCCGAAGCCCATCACGCCCGGCGGCCCCTGACCGAGGCCGCCCTGCATGCGGCGAAGGATCCACGCCCAGAAGAGCAGGCCGAGCCCGATGGGGAGGATCCAGATCCAGAACGCCTCGGAGAGGCCCGAAGGCGTGACGCCCTCGTAGCGGACGCCGTGCGCGTTCAACGCCTCGATGAGCTTCGTGTCGCCTGGGACGCGCGTCGCCTCCCACGGCAGGGCGGCGGGCAGCGGGGCGACGAACCCCGGCGTTGTCGGGGGCTTCTTCTCCGGGGTCGGCGTCGGCGGCAGAACGGGATAGCCCTTGACCCAATCCGCCCCGACCTTGACGCGCGTGAACTTGCCTTTCTCCACCGCGGCGACGAAGTCGGAGTAGGCGACCCGGCGGACGCCCGCCTCGCCGAAGTAGGAGCGGAAGAGCAGGAAGGCGAGGACGGCGATCGCGGCCCAGGCGAGCGGTGAGCCGAGCCGGAGCCTGGGCGGCGAGGGCCGCTCGACTTTCTTACCGCGCGGGTTCAGACCCGCAGGCGTTTTCCCCTCCGGCATGGATCCTGCCGGCAAAGATAGGTCGGGCCGGTTCCCCACACCCACGATCGGCTCCTCCCCGCCGCGGGGGCCGAAGAGGGGGCCGAAGATCGGTTGCGGAGCTTGCCGCCGGTGGGTACGCTGCCTACCCTCCCACCGCCGGAGGCGTACATGAGCGCCCGGACATCCACCGTCATCGCGCTGCTGACCGCGGCGTCCCCCGCAGCCGCCCAGGTGCAAGTCGATCTTTCGCGATCGGGGCCGGCAGAGAGTTGGACCCTCCAGGAGAGCGACCGTCTCTTCCTCATCTCCCGCCAGGCCGCGACGATGGCGCCGATGACGTTCCGGGTGGGGACGGTCGATTCGCTCCAGGCGGTCCAGGCGCTCGGCTCTGGGTTCGACGCGGAGGTGTTCGGGGACCTCGCGCTGCTCTCGTGGCTCCAGCTCGGGGTCTCCGTCGACTACGGCGACGTCGGCGATCCCTCGGTCCAGGGTCTCGTGGCGCCCGCGGTTTACGCCCAGGCACAGATCCTGCGGCAGGCCACGGCGGGCCTGGACCTCGCGGGGGCGGTGAACTTCAAGAAGTACGGATTTTCGAGCCCCACGGCCGACCGGCCCAACGACGGCGAGGTCGAAGGGCAGGTTCTCCTCGACCGCCGCTGGCGCCGGATCAGCCTCACCGCGAACGGGGTCTTCGGCAAATCGATCAGCGTTCCGGACTCCGACGCCGAGGTCAAGCTCGGGACGGGTTACTACCTGCTGCAGAACCTCCTGGTCGGGCTCGACGGGATCGGCCGGTACGACACCTCGTTCGACGGCGGGCCGCAGGACGGCACGCGCTACTGGGAGGTGACCGGTGGGCCGATGCTGACCTGGAAGATCTCGAACGTCACGGTCTCGGGCCTCGCCGGCGTCTCTGCCCCGATGCACGCGCCGGCGGTGGGTGCGACCGTGGGCCCCATCGGGATGGTGCAGCTCGGTTACTCGCCGTGAGCCCAGGCGCGGGCGGCGCGCCCGCGAATCCTCCGGTGGACTTCCTCGATGTCACGCCGCAGCGGCTTGCCAGCCGGACGGAGCTTCTCTAATCTTCCGCGCCTCTCTTTCCGGAGGACTGCCATGCCGAAGGTCGCGATACTCACCGGGGGCGGGGATTGCCCGGGGCTCAACGCCGTCATCCGCGCCGTCGTCCGGCGGGCCGCGGGGCACGGCCTCTCGATCCTCGGGATCCTGGACGGCTGGAAGGGGCTCGTCGAGCCCGGGGGGCGGACGATGTCGCTCACCCGCGAGAACACCTCGGGCATCCTGCACCTCGGCGGGACGATGCTCGGGACGAGCCGCACCAACCCGTTCAAGAGGGAGGGCGGGCCGGAGGCGGTGGTCGAGAACCTCGCCGCGCTCGGCGTCGACTCGCTGATCGCTTGCGGGGGCGAGGACACGCTCGGCGTCGCGTGCAAGCTCGCCGACCGCGGGGTCAAGGTCGTCGGGGTGCCGAAGACGATCGACAACGACCTCTCGGGGACGGACTTCACGTTCGGCTTCGACACCGCGGTCTCGATCGCCACCGAGGCGATCGATCGGCTCCACTCGACGGCCGAGAGCCACCACCGCGTCCTCGTCTGCGAGGTGATGGGGCGGCACGCGGGGTGGATCGCGACCTACTCGGGCCTCGCCGGCGGAGCGGACGTGATCCTGGTCCCCGAGATCCCAGTGGACCTCGACGACGTTTGCGGCCACCTGAGGCGGCGGCACGATTCCGGCAGGCTCTTCTCCATCGTGGTCGCGGCCGAGGGGGCGAAGATCGGCGGCGAGAAGCTCCAGTCGCAGTCGCTCGACGCGTTCGGCCACGTGCGTCTCGGCGGCATCGGAGCGTTCCTCGCCGAGGAGATCGAGAAGCGGACGGGCTATGAGACGCGCTCGACGGTGCTCGGCCACCTCCAGCGCGGCGGGAGCCCGACGGCCTTCGACCGCGTGCTCGCGACCCGCTTCGGCGTCTTCGCCTGCGATCTGGCGGCGGCGGGGAAGTTCGGGCAGATGGCGGCGCTCCAGGGCAACGCCATCGTCGCCATCCCGATCTCCGAGGCGGTCGGGAAGCTCAAGACCGTGGACCGCGACCTCTACGACCTCTCGGCGGTCTTCTTCGGCTGATCGCGGCTCCGGCGGCGGGTGTTCCTCCGGGAAGGTGGATCTCCGAGGCATGCGGAAAGGCAGGAGGAGGGGTCGTCCTCCCCGGGGCTCTCCGCCCCTCCCCGGCGGGTTTCCCGCGCCATGAACGACCACCACGGGACGTTTCGCGCCTCGGGCGGAGAGCGGCTCGACCAGGCGCTCTCCCGCGCGCTCGGCATCTCCGTCGCGCGGGCGCGGCGGGCGATCCTCGCGGGGGGCGTGCGAGTGGAGGGGCGGCGCGCGCGCAAGGGCGAGCGGCTGTCCGCGGGGGCGCGCGTCGCGGTGGACTGGGCCGAAGAGCCCGTGCTCGTGGAACAGCCCGAGCTGCCGCTCCGGATCGCCTACGAGGACGGCGCGCTCGCGGCGGTGGTGAAGCCCGCCGGCTGGGCGACCCACCCGCTGCGGCCCGGAGAGACGGGGACGCTCGCGAACGCGGTGGCCGCGCGCTGGCCGGAGGGCGCGCTCGCCTCGCTCGCGCCGCGCGAGGCGGGGCTCTGTCACCGGCTCGACCGGGAGACCTCGGGGCTCGTGCTCGTCGCGCGCCGGCGCGAGGTCTGGCTCGCGGTCCGCGCGCTCCTGTCGCGGGGCGCGGTCGAGAAGGACTACCTCGCGCTGGCGCGGGGGACGCCGCCCAGCGAGGGGCGCACGGAGGCGCCGATCGTCGCGCGAGGGATCGCGCGGCCCGCGCGGACCTCGTGGAGGACGATCGACCGGAGGGGCGATCTCGCGCTGCTCGCGGTGCGAATCGAGACCGGCGTCCGCTGCAGATCCGCGCGCACCTCGCGGCACTCGGCTTCCCGCTGGCCGGCGATCCGGCGTTCGGGGGAGGCCCGCCGCCCGGGCTGCTCGACCGGCATCTGCTCCACGCCTGGAAGCTCGCGCTCGTCCACCCCGTCTCCGGCGAGCGGCTCGCGCTCGCCGCCCCGCTCCCGGACGACGCGCTCGTCTGCCTCGCCGAGCTGGGGCTGCGCGGACCGTAGCTCCCGCGGACGCGGCGCGTCGAGGCGGGGTTGTCGGCCACCAACTGCAGGCGATCCACGAAGGCGGCCGCGACTGCTTCGAAAATAGATTGCGCCGGACAAGGACCTACGCGGCCTCGGGGAGAAGGTGGACGTCGAATCCGAGTCTGCCCTCCACGAGACATCACCGGATCTTTACGGAGACCCTGGGCGGGGGTATTCCTCTCGCCCTCATGGCGCTCGCCGACATCGAGGGGCAGCCGCGCGCGCTCGAACAGCTCCGGGCGGCGCTCTCGTCCGGACGAATCCACCACGCCTACCTGTTCGCCGGACCGCCGGGAGCGGGCAAGTCGCGCGCGGCACGCCGGTTCGCGCAAGGCGCGAATTGCGAGCGCGGCGTGGACGGCTGCGGGGCCTGCGACGCCTGCCGGCGCATCGACCACGGGAGCCACCCGGACGTGCTCTCGATCGGCCCGACGCTCGCCGACGGGACCGCGGCGCGCGACGGGGAGATCCGCGTCGGGCAGGTCCGCGACCTCTGCGCCGCGCTCCAGCTCGCGCCCCTCCTCGCCCGGCGCAAGTTCGCGATCGTCGCCGCGGCGGAGCGGATGAACCCGCAGGCGCAGAACGCGCTCCTCAAGACGCTGGAGGAGCCGCCGCCGGACACGACGCTCGTGCTCGTCGGCGACGACGCCGAGAAGCTCCTCCCCACGGTCCGGTCGCGCTGCCTGCGCGTCTCGTTCGGGCCGCTGCCCGCCGAGGTCATCGAGAGGAGGCTCGTCGCCGAGGGGCTCGTACCGGAGGACGCGAAGCTGCGGGCGAGGCTCTGCCGCGGGGACGCGGGGATGGCGCGCAGGCTCGACGAGGCGGCGCTCCACCGGCGGGAGGAGCTGTGCGCGCAGCTCGCGCGGATCGTCGCGGCGCGCGGGACTGGGATGAGCGCTTGCGCCGAGGCGCTCGATCTCGCGGAGCGGCACGCGACGGACCGGTCGCGCGCGCTCGCGGTGCTCGCCGAGACGGCCTGGTGGCTGCGCGACGTGATCGTCGTCGGGGCGGGGGCGGACGGGACCACGGCGCGGGAGGACGGGGGGCCGCTGGAGCCCGGGGAGACGACGACCCGGGGCAGAGGCGGCTCCCCCACCTCCCCCACCTCCTGCCTCCCTGCCTTCGTTCGTGATCCGATCGTGAACCTGGACCGGCTCGACGACCTGCGTGGGGCGGCGGCGCGCCTCTCGCCGGCGGCGGCGCTCGCCGCCGTCGCGGCGCTCGGCGCGGCGGCGAGGGCCATCGAGGGGAACGGCGCGCCGAGGCTGCAGCTCGAGGCGGCGTTCCTCGTGCTGGCGGGAGCGGCATAGATGAAGGCGCACGAGGAGCTCGCCGCGGTGCTCGAGGAGATTGCCGCGGGGCACGCAAAGCCCGTCTACCTCCTCCACGGGGACGAGTACCTCTGCCGGACGGCGGCGCTGGAGATCTCCCATGCGCTCGTCCCCGAAAAGAGCCGCGACCTGAACCTCGCGCTGTTCGATTCTGCGGCCGGGCCGTCGCGCGTCGCCGAGGAGCTGCGGACCGTGCCGATGTTCCGGGGCGTGAAGGCCGTCCTCGTCCAGCCCGCCGAGTTCCTTGCCCCGCGCAAGAGCGCGAGAGGGGGCGACCCTTGGGCGAAGGTCCGCGACCTCTGGGCGACGGGCAAGCGCCGGGAGGCGGCGCGGCGGACGCTCGCGCTCGCGGGGAGGGCGGGCTTCCCGCTCGAAGGGCTCGACCGGCGCGGCGCGGACGACTGGCGGCGGGCGGGGCTGCCGATGGGCCCGGGGGACGGGGAGATCCTCGCCGGCACGGTGGAGATGGCCGCGGCCGAAGGGCTCGGGATTCCCGAGAGCGACACGCGGGCGCTGGAGGAGTTGATCGAGAAGGGGCTGCCGTCGGGTCATCACCTCGTCGCCGTCGCGGAGGAGCTGGACGCGGGAGCGCCGCTCGTCAAGCTCATGAAGGCGAAGGGCGTCGAGATCGCCCGCGGGCTGCCGGCCGCGGCGGGGCCGGGCTGGAAGAAAGAGGCCGATGCCGGGGAGCTGTCCGCCGAGGTGCTCGGCCCGATGGGCAAGCGCATTCATCCCGACGCGGCGCGGCTCCTCGTCGCACGGGCGGGGAGCGACGCGCGCAGGCTCGCCTCGGAGCTTGGCAAGCTCGCCGCGTACCTCGGGGAGCGGGCGCAGATCGAGGTCGAAGACGTCCTCGCGCTCGTGCCACAGGAGGCGGGCGAAGACTTCTTCGCCGTCGGGAGGGCGGTCGAGGCGCGAGACGGGAAGGCACTCGTCGCGGCCATCGAGGCGGAGCTCGCCCTCGGGTCGGCGGAGCTCAGGATCCTCGGTGGGCTCGCCTCCGCGGCGCGGGGGCTGCTCGCCACGCGGGCGCTGCTCGACGGGCTCGGGGTCCCCCGCGGGATCGGCGCGCGCGAGTTCGAGGCGCGGGTGTTCCCGAAGCTCGCCGAGGCGGACAAGAGGGCGGGGCGAAAGCCGCAGCACCCGTTCCGGGCGTACAAGCGCGCCGAAGCGGCGTGGCGCTATGAGCCCCAGGAGCTCGCCCGCGCGCTCATAGGGCTCGCGCAGGCGGACATCGGGATCAAGACGGGGATGGACGCCAGCGCCTGGCTCGTCCGCGCGGCCGTCGCGCTCACCGGAGGGTAAACCATGAAGAAGCTGCTCGTCACCAGCGCGCTGCCGTATGCCAACGGTCCCATCCACCTGGGTCACCTCGTCGAGGCCGTGCAGACCGACGTGATCGTCCGCTGGCAGCGGCTCGCGGGTCGGGACGCGATCTACGTCTGCGCCGACGACACCCACGGGACGCCCATCGAGCTGAAGGCGCGCGAGCAGGGCGTCACCCCCGAGGCGCTGATCGCGAGGGTCGGCGAGGGCCACCGAAGGGACTTCGCCGACTTCGAGATCAACTTCGCGAGGTACGGCAGCACCCACACGCCCGAGAACCGGGCCGTCGCCGTGGAGATCTTCGAGCGGCTCCGGGCGCGCGGGGACATCGATAGGCGGCCCATCGAGCTGTCGTACTGCGAGAAGGACCGGAGGTTCCTGCCCGACCGGTTCGTGCGGGGGACGTGTCCCAGGTGCGGGGCGGCCGACCAGTACGGGGACGTCTGCGAGAGCTGCAAGTCCACCTACCGGCCCGAGGAGCTGAAGGACGCGCGCTGCGCCCTCTGCGGGACGCCGCCGGTGCGCCGGACGTCCACGCACTACTTCTTCAAGCTCTCGCGCCATCTGCCGCTCCTGTCGGGGATCGCGGGCGGCCAGGCCGAGCCGCGGGTGGACGTCCAGGTCCAGCGGTTCCTGCAAGGCTGGATCGACAAGGGGCTCGACGACTGGTGTGTCTCGCGCGACGGCCCGTACTTCGGCTTCCCCATCCCGGGGGAAGAGGACAAGTTCTTCTACGTCTGGCTCGACGCGCCCATCGGGTACATCTCCAACAGCCCGGAGCGCGACGCGTACTGGAGGAAGGAGGCCGACGCCGAGATCTGGCACGTGATCGGCAAGGACATCATCTATTTCCACGCGCTGTTCTGGCCGGCGATGCTGGAGGGCGCGGACTACAAGCTGCCCTCGCGCATCCTCGTCCACGGGATGCTCAACGTCCGCGGGGAGAAGATGTCCAAGAGCCGCGGGAGGCTCACGACCGCGCGGGAGTACCTCTCCGTCCCGGGGCTCCACCCCGAGCATCTGCGTTACTACTTCGCCGCGAACCTGCCCCCGGAGCCGGTGGACATAGACCTCAACGCGGCCGACTTCCGCCACCGCGTCAACGCCGAGCTGGTCAACAACGTCGCGAATTTCGCCCACCGGACGCTCTCGCTCCTGCGCGATCGGTTTGGCGGGAGGATCGCCGCCGCCGAACCGGGTCCGGCGTGGACGGAGGCCGTCGAGGCCCTGCGGGCGGCCGTGCCCGCGTACGAGGCGCTCGACTTGAAGAGCGCGGTCGCTGCGATTGTGGCCGGCTGCGCCGTCGGGAACGGCTTCCTGCAAGCGAACAAACCCTGGGCGGCGGAGCCGGGAAAGGCGCACGCCGACTTGTCGCTCTGCGTAAACCTCGCCTACGCGGCCGCGCTGCTGCTCTCGCCGGTGACGCCGGGGATGAGCGCGGAGGTGTTGCGGCAGGTGGGGCGCGAGGGCGCGACGCTCGCAGACCTCGGGCTCGGTGGGGGCGGCCTGCCCGCACCGTGGATCCGGGAGGGGAAGGTCGGCGAGGGGAGGGCGCTGATGCCGAGGATCGAGACGAAGGCCGCGCAGGCGCTGGTGCCGGGGGAAGGCGCGGTGAAGGAGGCATCGAACGCGACGGCGCGCGGCTCCCTCGCCCCAGCCGTCTCCCCGGGCGTGGGAAGGGGGGAGGGGGCCGCGGGTCTGCCGGAGATCCCCTTCGAGACGTTCGCGGCCCTGGACCTTCGCTGCGGCGTCATCCTGGCTGCGGAGACGGTCGCCGGAGCGAAGAAGCTCCTGAAGCTCACCGTGGACCTCGGCGAGGGATCGCCGCGGGTGATCGCGTCGGGGATCGCCGAGAGCTTCCGGCCCGAGCAGCTCGTCGAGAGGCACGTGGTCGTCGTCGCGAACCTGGCGCCCCGGACCCTTCGAGGCATCGCCTCGCGCGGGATGCTCCTCGCCGCCGGCGACGGGGCGGCCGTCTCCCTCGTCGAGCTTCCCCGCGGTGTGCCCGCGGGCGCGAAGGTCCGCTAGCTCGTGCGTCTGATCGACTCGCACTGCCACCTCGACGGCCCCGAGTACGACCCGGATCGCGCCGAGGTCATCGCACGGGCCAAGGCGGCCGGGGTCGTCAAGGCCGTCGTCGTCGGCCTCTGGCGCGGCCGCGGCGACTTCGGGAGAGCGTTCGACGTCGCGAGGTCGGAGCCGGGGTGGGCGTTCCCGACCCTCGGCATCCACCCGCACGACTGCGCCGGCGTCCCCGAGGAGGACTGGACACGGCTGGCCGCGCTCGCCGCGAAGCCGGAGGTCGTCGCCATCGGCGAGACCGGGCTCGACTACCACTACGACCACTCGCCGCGGGCCGATCAGCGAGCCGCGTTCGAGCGGCAACTCGATCTCGCCCGGCGCGCCGGCAAGCCCGCGATCCTCCACCTGCGCGAGGCCCACGCCGACGCCGTGGCGATCCTCGCGGCCTCGGGCGTCCAGCGGGCCGTCGTCCACTGCTTCTCCGAGGATCGGGCGGCCGCCGAGGAGTACCTCACCCTCGGGCTGTACGTCTCGTTCGCGGGCATCGTGACGTTCAAGACCGCGGGCGGCCTGCGCGAGGCGGCGGCGGCCGTGCCCCTTGGCCGGCTGCTCCTCGAGACCGACAGCCCGTTCCTCGCGCCTGTCCCCCTCCGCGGCAAGCGCAACGAGCCCGCCAACGTCGCGCTCGTCGCGCGGCAGGTGGCCGAGGTCAAGGGACTTCCAGCCGAGGAGGTCGCGGCGGCGGCGGCGGCCAACGCCGAACAGCTCTTCACCCTCGGCTCCGAATCCGGGTAGGCTCAGGATCGTGGGAGAGGTGAGCCCGGACATCGGGAGGAGGATCGGCAAGTACGAGATCGTGGGGGAGATCTCCGAGGGGGGGATGGGGAAGCTCTACCGGGCGCGGGCGAGGGGGCCGGGCGACCTCGAACGCGAGGTGGCGCTCAAGGTCATCCGGCCCGAGGTGCAGCGGCGGGAGGGCTTCGCCGAGATGTTCGTGCAGGAGGCGGAGATCCTCTCGAAGCTCTCCCACGGGAACCTCGTCCACATGCTCGACTACGGGGTGGAAGGCGGGGAGGCGTTCCTGTGCCTGGAGCTGGTGCGGGGGAAGGACTTCAGCAAGTGGCTGGAGCACCACCGCCGCGTCCTGCGCCGCCGGTTCCCGCCCCGGTTGACTCTCCGGATCGTGGAGCAGGTCGCGCGCGGGCTCGAGTACGCCTCGCGGATGAAGATCGATGGCAAGGGAGGAGGGCTCATCCACCGCGACGTGTCGCCGTCGAACATCCTGATCTCGTTCGACGGTGGCGTGAAGTTGACCGACTTCGGTGTGGCGAAGATCCCGCGCGATCGGCCGCTGACCCGCGCCGGGGTCATCAAGGGCAAGCTCCGGTACATGTCGCCGGAGCAGATCACCGGTCAGAGGATCGACCCGCGTTCGGACGTCTTCGCCCTGGGCATCGTGCTCTGGGAGGCCCTGGCGGGCCGACATCTCTTCTGGGGCCATGGGGCAGCGATCGCCGAAGCGGTGTTGCGGGAGAAGATCAAGCGGCCCTCGGAGGTCGCCGATGACCTGCCGGAGGAGCTGGATGGCATCGTCCTCAAGGCGCTCGAGCGTAAGGTCGAGCGGCGCTACGAATCGGCGGGGGAGCTCGCCGAAGACCTCGCGGAGCTCGGCCGGCGTCGAAAGACCATCGCCGACGACCGCGAGGTGGGCCAAGCGCTGCGCCAAGGGTTCCCCGCGGACGTCCCCGCGGTTCGGCTCGACCTGGGGACCTCGATCCGGCCCAGCTCCGGGCTCGTCCCGACGGTGAAGATCCGGCTGCCGCCGCTGCCGGTCGCCCCCGAGGAGGACGGCGCGCCGACGGTCGCCGACTCGCGTCCGGACGGCGCGCAGCGGACGGGCGAGACGCCCACGACCCCGGCGAGTCGCGCGACGCGCCTCTGGCGCCCCGCCGCCGGAATCGCCGCCGCGCTGGCGGGCATCGGATGGCTCGTGGTCCGCTCCCCCGCGGGGAAGCCAGCGGCGGTCGCTCCGGAGCGACCCGCCGTCGCGCAGGCCGTACCGCCCGCGCCAGTGCCCACGGTCCGCCCGGCGCCCGCGCCGCTCGCTGCCCGCCCGGCGCCTCTGCTTGCCGGGATGAAGCTCCCCGACAGAGCCGTCGCGAGACCTCGGCCGAAAGCGGAGGGGGCCAGGAAGCCGGGCGTCATCGACATCCTGGGCGTCATCCCAGTCGTGGACATCGTCGTCGATGGGCTCGACCGCGACTGGTCGCCGAAGCGCGGGATACCGGTCTCCGCAGGCCGCCATCGCGTCGTGCTCCGGCCGGAATCCGGACCGGCACGCCGCTTCAGGGTGGTCGTCCCCGCGGCGGGCCGGGTGGTCTTCCAAGGCGCGCTCGCGTCGCTCACGCCGGAGATCGTGAAATAGAGTAAGCTCTCGCCGCGGGCCGCTCCCTTCCCGCCAGAGGAGGCCGAGGATGCCGGAAAGCATGAAGCCGAGGGTCGAGCCGAGAGCGCGTCTCGAACCGCCCGATCCCGAGGATGACGACCGGGCGCGTTCGCGGACGATGTCCCGCAAGGAGATGGCGCGCGATCTCCGCCGCCGGCAGCTCGTGGAGCCGGACCCCGAGGAGCTGCGGATCATGGAGCAGATCGAGAGGCTCCGTCCGCGGACCCGCGCCGACTGCGTGAACGGGCCGCGGCCCTGCCTGTTCGTCTCCTGCAAGCACCACCTCTACCTCGACGTGAACCCGCGCAGCGGCTCGGTGAAGCTCAACTTCCCCGACAAAGAGATCTGGGAGCTCGCCCACACCTGCGCGCTCGACGTCGCCGACCAGGGCGGAATCACCCTCGAGGAGGTCGGGGAGATCATGAACCTGACCCGCGAGCGGGTCCGACAGGTCGAGGCGCTCGGCCTCTCGAAGCTCCGCGCGGCGTCCGGCGACGAGGAGGAGGGCTAGGAGGCTGGTGTCCCGTCCAGAACATCCCTTGCCATTCGAGCGACCCTGGGACGCCCTCGCGGAGTTGCGCTCCCCGTGGAATACTTTCGAGAGCATGCCTCGGTCGGGCGCCTTCTGGGGACGCCCCAGGGTCGCTCTCGGTCCAGAAGGTATTTCTCGGAGGGGAGACTAGATGGCGCGCCGGCGCGCGCTCCTGTCGGTGTCGGACAAGTCCGGCCTCGTCGCGTTCGCTCGGGCGCTGGCCGCCGCCGGTTTCGAGCTCGTCTCGACAGGAGGAACGGCCCGGACGTTGCGGGACGGCGGCCTCGAGGTGACCGACGTGGCCGCGATCACCGGGCTCCCCGAGATGCTCGGCGGGCGGGTCAAGACCCTCCATCCTGCGATCCACGCGGGCATCCTCGCGCGGCGGCACCGAGCCGAGGACGTCGCGGCGCTGGAGGCGAACGGCTTCACGCCGATCGACGTCGTCGCCGTGAATCTCTACCCGTTCCGCGAGACCCTACAGGCCGGGGCGGGCGAGGAAGAGGCGATCGAACAGATCGACATCGGCGGTCCGGCGCTGCTCCGGGCGGCGGCCAAGAACTGGCGCCACGTGGCCGCGGTGGTCGACCCCGCCGATTATCCCGCCGTGGCGGGGGAGCTCTCGGCGGGCGCGACGTCCGAGGGGCTGCGGCGCGAGCTCATGGCGAAGGTCTTCGCGCACACCGCCGCCTATGACCTCGCGATCGCCGAGCACTTCGCGACGCAGGAGGGAGGCTTCCCCGGGCGGATGGGGATCGTCGCGTCGCTGCGGCAGTCGCTGCGGTACGGCGAGAACCCTCACCAGCGCGCCGGCTGGTACGTCCGCGAAGGCGGTCGCGGGGGGCTCGCCGCCGCGGCGGTGCTGCAGGGCAAGGCGCTCTCGTACAACAACCTCGTCGACCTGCACGCGGCGATCACGTGCTCGCGGGAGTTCGAGGGGCCGGCGGCGGTCGTCGTCAAGCACGCGACTCCGTGCGGCGTGGCTCGCGCGGCCGGGATCGCCGAGGCGTATCGGATCGCGCGCGGCGCCGACGAGACGAGCGCCTTCGGGGGCATCGTTGCGCTCAACCGGCCGGTCGATGGCGAGGCGGCGGCGGCGCTCGCCGAGACGTTCCTCGAGGCCGTGGCGGCGCCTGATTTCACGGACGACGCGCGGCGGTCGCTCGCGGGGAAGAAGAACCTTCGGCTGGTCGCGCTGCCGGAGGTGGTCGGGCCGCCCCTCGAGATCCGGAGCATCGGCGACGGCCTGCTCGTCCAAGAGCCCGACGTCGCGCCGGACGACCCGGCCTCCTTCCGCGTCGTCACCCGGCGGCAGCCGACGGACGAGGAGCGCCGCGCCCTGTACTTCGCCTGGCGGGTCGTCAAGCACGTCCGATCGAACGCCGTCGTCTTCGCGGCCGCCGATCGGACGCTCGCGATCGGCGGCGGCCAGACGAGTCGCGTCGAGGCGGTGGAGACGGCCGCGCGCAAGGGCGGCCCGCGCCTCGCCGGCTCCGCGGTCGCCTCGGACGGCTTCTTCCCGTTCCGTGACGGCCTCGACGCGGTGGCCCGCGCGGGGGCGGTCTGCGTCATCCAACCGGGCGGCTCGGTCCGCGACGCGGAGGTCATCGCGGCCGCCGACGAGCACGGGCTCGCGATGATCTTCACCGGCCGGCGCCACTTCCGGCACTAGGAGGCGGGCGTGAAACTGGAAGATCGCTCAGGAAAGATGTTCGGTAACCGTTCACGGGACGCAGCCGCGTCCCCCACGGGAGAACTCCTTCGGAGGCTGGAGACCATGAGGCCAGGGAAAGAGCATCCGAGCCGTGGCTCCCGGCTTCCGGGTCTGTCCTTGGGTATTGCCTCTCCGAGCGGTGAACGGTCACGGCGTTCGTGCTCCAGTCTGGAGAGGCGAATCGCCTGCTCCAACGGGGGCGTTTGACCCATCATGTTCGTTGAGCGCGAGCCACCTGGATGAAGGCCCTGGTCATCGGCTCGGGAGCGCGCGAGCACGCGCTCGGCGAGCGGCTCCGGCAGGAGAGGTGGCGAGTCGCGTGCGCCCCGGGCAACGCCGGGATCGCGCGCCGGTTCCCTTGCCTGCCTCTGCGGCTCGACGACCCGGCGGCGGCGGTGGCCCTCGCGCGCGCGGAGGAGCCCGACCTCGTCGTCGTGGGGCCGGAGGCTCCTCTCGTCGCGGGGCTCGCGGATCGTCTCGCCGCCGGCGGCTTCGCCGTCTTCGGTCCGACGGCGGCCGCCGCGCGCATCGAGGGCAGCAAGGCGTTCGCCAAGGAGGTGATGGCCGAGGCGGGTGTCCCAACCGCGGCGCACGCGACGTTCGACCAACCGGACGCGGCTCGGGCCCACGCGCGGAGCCTCGGCGGGCGGGTGGTGGTCAAGGCCGACGGCCTGGCGGGCGGGAAGGGCGTCGCGGTCTGCGCGAACGTCGAGGAGGCCGAGGCGGCCATCGACGCGGCGCTCGTCCGCGGTGAGCTGGGGGAGGCCGGGCGAAGGCTCGTCCTCGAGGAGCGGCTGGAAGGTCGCGAGCTGTCGCTGATGGCCTTGTGCGACGGCCGGAGTTACGTCCTCCTGCCGCCGTGCCAGGATTACAAGCGGGCCCTGGACGGCGACCGCGGCCCCAACACCGGGGGGATGGGCGCCGTGAGTCCGCCTCTGGTTTCGCCGGCGCCGCTCGGGCCGCTCGCCGAGGCGACGATCGCGCCCGTGGTCGCGCGGCTCGCCGACCTCGGGACGCCGTTTCGCGGCACGCTCTACGCGGGCCTCATGCTGACGGCGGCCGGCCCCCGGGTGCTCGAGTACAACTGCCGGTTCGGCGATCCGGAGACGCAGGTCCTGGTCGAACGAATCGACGGCTTCCTGGGCGAGGCGATGCTGGCCGCGGCCCGCGGCTCACTCGCGGGCAGCCGGCTCGGCGCGCGGCCGGGAGCGGCGGCGGGCGTCGTCGTCTGCGCGAGGGGCTATCCCGGCGCCCCACGGCTCGGCGATCCCCTCCTGGGAATCGACGCCGCAGAGGCGGTCGCGCCGCTGCGCTTCGCGGGGGTCGGGGGCGCGCCGGAGCGTCCGGTCACCGCCGGCGGGCGCGTGGTCACGGTGGTCGGTCACGGTCCGGACCTGCCCGCCGCGGTGGCGCTCGCCTACCGCGCCGCCGCGCTCGTCTCCTTCCCCGGCGCGCGATTCCGCGGCGACATCGGCCGCTGAATGACTCGCCCGGGTCGCATCCTCGACCGTTACCTCGCCCGCGAGGTCCTCGCCCCCGCGGCGACCGCGCTCGCCTTCCTCTTCCAACTCCTCGTCACCCTCCAGCTCCTCCGGAGGACCGACGTGCTGTTCGGCTCGGATCTCGGCCTCGGGGGCTTCCTGCGGCTCCTCTTGAACCTCACCCCTCACTACCTGACGCTCTCCGCCCCGGTCGCTCTCCTCGTCGGCGTGCTCGTGGGGCTCGGGCGCCTCGCCGAGGATCGCGAGATCGACGTCCTCCTGGGCAGCGGCGTCTCGCCGGGTACGCTCGCCGTGGCCCCCCTGATGCTCGCCGCGGCGACGGGGCTCCTCGTGCTCGGCCTGGAGCTGGGACCGGAGCCCGCGGGGCTGACCGCGGTGCGGCGCCAGGTCAACGAGCTGATCGAGGGCGGAGTCCAGCACGAGGTGAAGCCCGGCGTCTTCTACGACCAGCTCAGCGATCTCACGCTGTTCACGGAGGACATCGATCCCGCGACCGGCGACTGGCGCAACGTCTTGGTCGAGGACGACCGCGACCGCCAGGCTCCGCTCCTGCTGCTCGCCCGTTCGGGCAAGGTCATCCCGGGCCACGGCGGTACGATGATGAAGCTCGCCCTCGCCGACGGCGAGGCCCATCGCCCGCGGGCCCAGGGGCCGGACTACTCCATGGTCCGTTTTCGCTCCGCACTCCTCGACATCGGGGTCGAGGGTTCGATCCTCCGGCGAAACACCCTGCGCGCGCCCGACGAAGAACGGACGCTCGCGGATCTCTGGGACGAGAGCCGCAAAGAGCGCGCCGCCGGCGGCTGGTGGCAGCTCTCGGCGGTCGCGTTCCACCGGAGGCTTGGCCTGCCGCTCGCCGCGCTCAGCTTCGTCTGGCTCGGCGTCCCGATCGCGATCGGCTCGAGCGGTCTGGGCGGCGCGCGCACCCGCGGGTGGCTCCTCGGCCTGCTCGCGGTCGCGGCGTACTACGTGCTCCAGCACCTCGGCATCGGATGGGGGACGATGGGCAAGCTCCCCCCATGGTTCGCCGGCCAGCTCGCCAACGTGGGCGCGGTCGCGGCGGGGGCCGGGGCGTGGATCCTCGTGGGCCGGCGCCGGTGATCGACCGCATCGACCGCCATGTCGCCCGCCGCTTCGTCACCTCGTTCGTCGAGGTGCTCCTCGGCGTCTGCCTGCTCTACGCGATCATCGACTTCTCCGATCGCTCGGGTGACTACACGGGCCCGGGTTGGGTCTCGTGGGTCCTGCAACTCTACGCGAACCGACTCGCCAAGGTCGCGGTGCTCGTCTCCCCCGCGGCCATGCTGGTCGCCGCGGGCCTCACCGTCTCCTCGCTGCGCAGCCGCTCCGAGCTGGCCGCGATCCTCTCCGCCGGCCGCTCCCCGTTCCGCCTCGCCGTGCCGATCTTCGCCTGCGCCCTGGCCGCCGGCGGGATCGTCTACGCCTTCGACGACGCGGTCGCCGTCCACGCCGCGCTGCGGGCCGAGCGGATCACCGCCGAACATTTCCACGTCTGGGGATCGTGGCGGACCTACTTCGAGCGGCAGACCTGGCTGCGGCTCGGGGGGACCGTGCTGCACGTCGGCGATCCCACGCCGGATCACGGCTTCCGGGACGCGACCGTGCTCGAGATGTCGTCAGACTTCTCGCTGCGGCGGCGCGTCGACGCGAGGCGGATGAGCCCCGCCGGCGGGGATCTCTGGCTGCTCTCCGGCGCCCGCGTCCGGACCTTCGACGGCGATCGCGAGAGCTTCGCCCGGATGGACACGCTGCGCCTCTCCCTCCCCGGCGCCGACGCCATCCACGATATCCTCCCGGGCCGGCCGGAGATGCTCTCGCGCGCGGAGCTGCGATCGCAGATCCGGCTGCGCCGGCGTCTCGGCCTCTCGACCGACGAGGACTGGTTCGAGTACTTCGGGCGGGTCGCCTACGTCCTCGTCGGCGCGGCGGGCACCCTCCTCGCGGCCGCGCTCGCACTCCGGGGGGGCCGCCGGGGGCACGTCGCGACCTCGCTGCTCGAAGGGCTCGTCGTCGCGGGGAGCCTCTGGGGGTCGCTCGGAGTGGCGCGCGCGCTCTCGATCTCGGGCAAGTTCTCCCCCGCGACGAGCGCGTTCGCGCCCGAGGTCCTCGCCCTCGCGCTGGGGACGGCGCTCGTCGTTCAGGCGGGGCGCAAGACGAACTGGTAGGCGAGGGCCGCCGCCCGAACCGCCGGCTCCCACGAACGATAGCGCCCGGCGCGCGCGCGGCACGCCGCCGCGAGGGCCGCCCGGCGTGCGGGATCCTCGATCAGCGCGCGGACGGCCTCCACCCACGCCGCGGGTCGATCCGGCGGCAGCAGGGCCCCCGTCCCCTCCCAGATCTCGTCCGTCGCCGAGCCCCTGCCGGCGAGGACCGGCGCCCCGCAGGCCGCCGCCTCGAGCGGCGGGAGCCCGAATCCTTCGTAGCGCGAGGGAAAGAGGAAGAGGCTCGCGCCCGTGTAGAGCGCCGGCAGGTCGGCCTCGGGGACGGCGGCGAGCCACGCGACGTTGGGCGCCTCCACGCGCGGGCCGCCCGCCCAGACGAGCGGCAGGGGGAAGCGGGCGGAGACCTCGCCGAGGAAGCGGGTGTTCTTGTGCTCCCGGCCGTTCGTGAGGACCAGGAGGTAGTCCGGCGGCAGTCCCAGCCGGGCTCGCAGCCCCGCGACGCGGTCAGCCGGGACCGGCGCGAACCGCGGCTCGACCGCGTTCGGGGCGACGGCGATCCGCGCGGCGGGGACCTCGAGCCGGCGGGAGATCTCCTCCGCGGCGAACCGGCTGACCGTCAGCACGCGCCCCGCTCGCCGGGCGGCGGCCCCCACGACGGTGCGCAGGAAGGCGGCTCGTCCCGGGTGGGCCCAGCCCGGCAGCGCGAGGTGGTTCACGTCGTGGAGCGTCAGGACGAGCGGGCCGCGCCAGGCGGCGGGGACGGAATGGCTGGTGGCGTGGAGGACGTCCGCGCCCGCGTGTCGCAGGAGGAGCGGAAGCTCGATCTGCTCGAGCGGCGAGAGGAACGGGGCTCGCGCGATCAGCACGCGGTCGGAGGGACGGGGCAGGGCGACCCGCCGGTCCGGCGCGCAGATCGCGACGTACCGGAGATCGGGCGCCGCCGGCAGCCCCTCCCAGAGCGCGAGGGCGTAACGGGCGATGCCGTGAGGCCGCGTCCCCACCATGCGCAGGTCGATCGCGACGCGGGAAGGCTCGGCGGGCGACAGCATGGGCCCCAGTATAGTCCCGGCGCGCTATAAGGCTCCGATGGCGACGGACGTGACGATCCTCTTCGCGGACCGCTGGCCCGGCGAGCCCGGCTGGACCCTCGCGGGACGGCTCGGGAGGGCCGGCGCGCGCGTCGAGATCGTCACCGAGGCGCCGGGGACCGAGGAGTTCATCGAGCTGGATGACGAGGGGCGCTGCGTCCACCGCGTCTCCGGGCGGCGCAGCTACCTCCTGCGGGCGCTGGGGCTCGCGGACGCGCCCGGCGCGCTCGCCTTCGCCGTGCGGGCCATCGAGCGTTGCTGGGAGTTGTCCGGGCTCTGGGACCGCCGGATCCGTCACGTCGAGACGGCCAGCGCCCGCCTGCCGGGAAGTCTCGTGCGGCTCCTCCTCACGAGAGAAAATCTGCCCCCGCCGGCAGGGGAGGGGAGGGCAGAGGGGCGCCGCGCGCCTTCGAGCGGGACCGTCCGGGGCGCAGACGTGATCCTCTGCTCCTACCGCCGCCTGCCCGAGCTCTCCGTCGCGCTCCGGTCCGTCACGCGGGAGATCGCCCGAGCGCGGGCGCGAGGGATCGACTGCGGCGTGACGGTCGTCCACCAGGAGCAGGACCTTCCGGCGCGCATCGCGGCGGGCGGCGGCGTGGGCGATGTCCGCTTCGTCTTCTCGAGCCCGCCGAGCCTCACCCGCGCGCGCAACGACGGCCTCGCCGCCACGAGCCGCGACCTCGTCGTCTTCGTCGACGACGACGTGGTCCTCGGCCGCGGCTTCCTCGCCGCCCACCTCGCCGCCGCCAACCGCTGGCCCGCCGCGGCGGGCGTCGCCGGCCGCATCCGATCGCGCAGCGAGCGCGGCAAGCTCACCCGCCGGCTCGCCGTCGGCCAGATCCGCGCGAGCGGGGTCATCGAGACGAACTACAACTCCCTATCGCGCGGCCGCACCCTCGTGGCCCAGACGCCGATGGGCACCAACATGGCGTTCAAGCGGCGGCTCGTGAACGCTCTCCTCGGTCCCCGCTGGTTCGACGAGCGGCTCTCCTCGTCCGCGTTCCGCGAGGAATCGCTCCTCTCCGTCGAGCTGTTCCGCCGGGGCGCCTATCTCGTCTACGAGCCGCGGGCCGCGCTCTACCACTTCGAGTCCCTGCGCGGCGGCTGCGAGAGCCGGGCCCCGCGCCGGCCGCTCGAAGCCCGCGCCCGCCACCTCGGCCTCGACTACCACTTCGTCCGCCGCCTCCACCAGGACAGCCCGTTCGGCCCGCTCGCGGCGCTGCTGCTCGCCGCCCGCGATCTGCGCGACGTGCCCACCGCGCGCATCCTCGCGGCGAAGCTCTACCTGAACGCGCGCGGGTGGTGGCTGGGGCGGAGGCTCGCGCCTGGCTGAAGCGGCGGACGGGACGAGCTCGCCGCGTTCAACCCGCGCCCCGTGCTCGCGGAGAAGCAGCCGGCCGGCGTGTTGACGGCCGGGCGCAGGGGAGGGTACACGCGTCGCAGGGGGCGAGCCTCCCGAAGAGATTCCTGTACCGCCGACCACGCCAGCCAAGTGCGCCTTCCCATCCCCGCCGCCAGCCTGTCCCGCCCGCAGCTCTCACCGCTGCCCCGGGCTTCGCTCCTCGTCCTCGCTTCAACCCTCGGTCTGGCGATCATCCTCGTCACCTACTGGCCGGGCTGGGTTTCACCGGACTCGATCTACCAACTCCAACAGGCGCGCTCCGGCGTCTTCACGGACGGGCACCCGCCGTTGATGGCCTGGGTCTGGCGATGGCTCGATCTCGCATGGCCGGGGCCCCAGGGCATGCTCGTCCTCCAGAACGCTCTCTTCTGGGGCGGCCTCGCGCTCGCTTGCGGGATCTGGATTCAGTCGGCCGTGGGCGCGGCGGTGGTCCTGCTGATCGGGCTGTCGCCGGCGTGCTTCTCCAACCTTGGCACTGTCTGGAAGGATATCCAGATGGGGGCCGCGCTGCTTGCGGCGTTCGCGCTCCTCTCGAAGTACCGAATGGACAAGAACCGGGTCGCGCTGGGCGGCAGCGCCCTGTGCCTCTGTTACGCCTGCGCGGTCCGACACAACGGCATCGTAACTGCGGCGCCTCTTGTCTCTTGGCTTGCCTGGCTCGTGACGCGACGGGCTCCCGAATGCCGGCGGCGGCTTTATACCGTTGCGCTCGCGGCGGCGCTGCTCGTGGGGATCGGCGTCACCGTGCGAGGCGTCGATGGCGAGTTGACCCACGGACGATCCCTTCATCTGGAGCAGCAAGCCATTGTCCACGACCTGGTTGCGCTCTCCGTCGCGACGGGAACGAACCTCTTCCCCGAACCCTGGCGGAGCGGCCCGAGCGCCGTTTCGCTCGAAGAGATGAGATCTCTCTACTTACCCGAGAGCGTCAACCCCCTGTACTCTACTTCGGGACCTCACTTCGATATCGTGACATCCCCTTCGGATCTGCTGGCCCTCGAGAGGACGTGGGCGCGCGCGCTTTTTGGCCACCCTGGGGCCTACCTGCGTCACCGATGGCTGCTCTTCAGCCGCCTCCTCGCCTTGCGAGGATACGGGGTGTACTATCCCTTCGCGGAATCGGCCTACCTGGACGATCTCCAGGTCGCAGCGGTCGGAGTCCGATACCACTGGACGCCGTGGGACAAGTTCGTGCATCGTGCGCTCTTGCGGGTCCATAACTGGGTCTTCTTCCGGGGCTGGTGCTCCCTGCTCGCCATCGTGATTGTGCTGGCGCTCGCGTGGCGCCGGAAGCCCGAGGGGCTCGACGCGGCGCTCGCCCTCGGCGCGAGCGGCATCTTGAACGTCGCCCCCTATTTCGTCTTCGGCCCCGCCCCGGACTTTCGTTATCTCTGGTGGACCGCGATCGTCGCGTTGGTGCTGCCGGCGGTGGTCTGGGGGAAAGGTTTCTGCGGGAGTGCCGCAGGGGCTCGCTGACGGCTTGGGGATGATCTTCGCGCGGTTGCGATCGGCCTGGGAAGAACGGCCCCTGCGGGAGCGGGCACTCGCGGTGGGGATCGCCTTCCTGCTCGCCCTCTGGCCGGCCGCGTTCTTGATACTTGAGGACGCCGCTTCGCAATGACCGGTTACACGCGACAAGCGCGATGCCGGTTCGAGGAACGACCCGGACCGCGGCAGCTCGCACGTCGTCGCTGGCGGCGCCGCGGACTTCTGGGTGCAGGAGCGGCAGCTCTCGGCTTGGCCACGGTTCTCGCGATCTTCCACCCTGGTTACATGAGCTCGGATTCCATCGACCAGCTCCAGCAGGGGCGATCGGGGCACTACGAGCCGCATCATCCGCCGGTCATGGCCTGGGTCTGGGGCCGCATCGATGAGATCCATCGAGGGCCCCTCGGGATGCTTCTCCTCCAGAACCTGCTTTTCTGGTCGGCGCTGGCGCTCCTCTTCACCCTTCTCAACCTCCCCGTTCGGCCCGCCATGCTCCTGTGCGTGGGCCTCTGGCCAGCCTCGCTGGCCCTGCTTGGCACCATCTGGAAGGACGTGCAGATGGCGGCGTCGCTGCTCGCGGCATTCTCCTTGATCTACGCCGCCGCCAGACTGAGCCGCCGCTGGCCGCTGTACCTGGCGCTGCCCCCGCTCTTCTATGGCTTTGCCGTGCGATCCAATGGAGTCCTTGCGGTACTCCCGCTCGCGATCTGGGGAGCAGATGTTGGCTGGGCGCGCTCCCTCGGACGGACCCGCGCCTGGCTGATTGGCGTCGGCGCGACCGCCACGCTGGGGGGAGTGGTGGTGGGTGCCAACGCCGCTCTGACGCCCGGCCGTTCAAGCTACGGCTTCCAGCAGGCCATGCTCCACGATCTCGTAGCGCTCTCGATCGTTCGGGCACGCAACCTCTTGCCGGTGGAGGAGCCCGCCCTCGAACTGGAGCGCATGCGGGCACTCTACCAGCCCGCGGCCTCGGATCCGCTGTTCTGGCCACCCGATCGAGGGAGCGGTCTGCACTTCGTGGGCGCCGCCGAGATCCGGGGGCTCGTCCGGACCTGGTTTCGCGCGGTGCTGGCGAGCCCGACCGCCTACCTGCGCCACCGCCTGCGCTATCTGAAGTGCCTCGTTGGCCTGGATGGTCACAGCCATTATCCGTTCCATCAAGGCATCGATCCCAATTCGCTCCGACTGGTCTATTCCCCATCGCGCGCGAACCACCTGCTGATGCCGCTGCTCGAGCGCGTCAAAGATAGTTGGTTGTTCCGGCCGTGGGTCTATCTGCTCTGCAGTCTCGCGTCGTTCGCCTGGGCCGCGTGGCGCAGGTCACGAGCCCTCCCCGAGATCGCGGCGCTCACGACCAGCAGCCTGCTCAACCTCGTCTCCTACGCGGTCTTCGGCCCGGCCTCGGACTTTCGCTACCTCTGGTGGTCCGTGCTCGCGGGCGTGCTCGCGCCCTTCCTGCTCGCCGGCGCGATGAAGCCGATTCGGGGCGTGGCAACGTAGGACGCTACGTCGGCCCGGGCGACCCCGGAGTTCCACCTTCTGGCCGCGCCGCGGCGAACCCCGCGCTCGCCTGGAGACGCAACGGATCCACGGCGGTCAGGTCAGCGCGAATGAGCGAGGTGCCGTCGTCAGCGGCCTAACGCCGCCAGGGCATCCTTGAGCAGCGGGTGGAGGATCGGCAGCTTGGACTTGAGCAGCGCGTTCAGCGTGTCCACGAGCTGGTATCGCACGGGCTTCGGAGTTCCCGGGATCCAGTTCGGCGTGCCCCAGACCTCGTTCGGCGCTTCACGAGGCGGACCTCCCCAGGCAAGCCAGCCGTTGAGCGTCTCCTTGGCTCGCAGGTGTGCGGGGGGGACGATCTTGAGGACCTCGTTCCCGCGATCGGCGAGCGAATAGCGCAAGGGAATCGAGGGCGCGGGCGGTGGTGCCGGCGGCGCCCCGGCCGCCGGATAGCCGTGCATCAGCGCGCCGAGCCGGACGCCGCGCGGGAGCGCATCGGGATGACGCTCGATCATCCGATCGATCAGGTGCGCCCGGCCCGCGGCGGTCAGCGCCTGGGCGCTCATGGAGCCGGGGCGGCGGCGGTAGAAGAAATGGACGTCGTTGGTCACGAGGAAGCGGCGCCCGCGGTGGGCGAGTCGCAGGTAGAGCGTCCAGTCCTCGATCGCCGGCATCCGCTCGTCGTAAGCGAGCTCGTCGAACAACGATCGACGGAACACCGCCGTCGCGCAGCCGAAGCGGTTCTCGACGAGGCCGAGCGAGGGACAGTCGCCGATGAACGTCGCGTAGTCGAAGAACTCCCGCCGCGCGAGATCCCCGTCGGTGCGGAAGAAGCCGGCGGTCGAGACGACGACGTCGAATTCGGGGTTGCGGTCCAACGCCCGCGCGGCCAGTCCGATGTAGGCGGGCGAGATGCAATCGTCCGCATCCAGGATGAGGACGTAGTCCCCCTTCGCCTCGCGGATGCCCCGGTTCCGGGAAGCGGAGAGGCCGCGATTCACCGGGTTGCGCAGGAGCCGGACGCGCGACCCGGGCTCGGCGGCCTCGCGCTCGATTCGGTCCAGGAGCGGGCGATCGACGGCAGCGGTCGATGCGTCGTCCACCACGATCACCTCGACGTCCGGATGATCGTTCGCCGCCACGCTGGCGAGCGTCTCGGGGAGATACTGCCCGAGGTTGTGGTTGGTGATGATCACGCTCACCCGCGCCTTGGATGGGGCACGGGACCGACGCGCCGGCGCGGGCGCCGGGCGTTCCCAGTACGGCGCCTCGGGAGCAGGGATCGAGACCAGAGGCGTCGAAGCGTGGAGGGCCCGTTCGAGCGCCCTTTCGAGCCCCTGGACGGTGCCATCGAACTTGCAACAGTTCTTCCCCTCCTGGAACGGGCTCGCCGAGTCGAAGGCCGGGCAGGCGGAGTTCAGGACGAGGACTCCTCCGGCTGCAGCGGCCTCGTACGCCACGAGACAGAGGCTCTCGTAGTCCGACGGGACCACGACGATGCCCGAGGCCAGAAGCTTGTCGCGTTCGAGGCCGCCGCCGGCGACGGCAAAACGTCGGCGCAGGTCCGGCGGGACTAGGCCGAGGATCATCTCCCGGTACGCGGGATCCGGCGCCGAACACGCGAGAACCGCACGGCCCTTGAAGCCTGGACAAGCACGCATGAACTCCGCGCTGCCCCGGATGAACAGGTCGGGTCGCTTGACCTCCTGGATCCGCGAGGCGAAGACGAGGTCGCGGACGCGCGGGGGCGGGGGGGGCGCCGGGGGCTTCTCGGAAAGGACGGGCGGGAACTCGATCGTCACGTGGCTCGCCCACGCCTCGGGCAGCCCCAGCAGCCGCGTGTGGGCGGCGACGACCGACGGGAGGTGCGCGATCACGCGCTCGGCGTCCAGCAGGGCCTTGCGTTCGAGATCCATGACCGCGAGCAGCTCACGCGACAGCGGGCGGTAATCGAAGTGCTGGATCATCGCCAGCGTCCCGTGGACGCGGACGGCGATCTCGGTGCGCTCGAAGGCGCCCCCCAGCCGCTTCTCCTGGATGCTGCAGAAGCCGAGGCCGCGATAGTCGGGAAACTCGATCACGTCGAAGACGAGCCCCTTGCGTTCCATCGCCCGCAGGACTTGCAGGAGCCTGCGCGACTGCGCGTGCTCTGGACAGCTCGTGAAGGCGGAGGCGGGCGCCTCGGGGGCATCGTCCGGGCCCTGCGCCGCGACGGGATCCTCGAACGCCCAGACATGAAGTCGCGCGGCGTCCCCGAAGACCGCGGCCATGCGAGGACGATCGACGTCCACGCCCGCCGGAACGAGCACGTGCATCTCGACGGGATCCCCGCGGGCCCGGTTGTCGAGGAGCTGGTTGTGGACGAGCCGCCCGATGCCGCCGGGCGTGAACGGGTACAGCTCGTCGGTCACCAGACAGACACGCCGCCGCGTGGTCATAGACCGAGGAACTCCCCCAGCCGGTCGGCCCCCTCCGCGAGAAGGAGCCGTTCGTAGTCGTCCATCATCTGTGAGAGCTCCTCCACGGAGCGCTCGCGCAGGTCCAGCAAGCGCGACACCGCGGCGCGCAGCTCGGTCAGGGTGTCGACGCCAGCGACCTGGGCGAGCCGCTGGTACGGATGGCGATCGAGTTCGCCGAGGGCGAGCGGACCGGTGAGGCAGGGGACCCGGAAGGCGAGCGACTCCAGCGCGACCATCGGCTGACACTCGGAGAGCGTGGCGTTCAGGGAGATGTCGATGGTCCGCAGGATCTCGAAGAGCGACGGCCGATCGAGGTGACGCAGCTCCACGACCTGACGCGGGAGCGGGACCTGGCGCAGCCGCGTGGAGCGCGACGTGACGTAGATCGTCCGGCACCGCGGCTCGGCCGCGGCGGCATAAACGTTGGTGTGGAAGTTCTTCCGCCAGTCCACCGGAAGAGGGACCAACGCGGCGCCGCGCAGGTCTCGCCCGGCCGGCGGCGCCGGCAGCTTCGGCGGATAGTTCAAGAGGACGTTCCGGTGAATCTGGTCGGAGAGGAGGTGCATCCCCGGCTTGACGCACGCCAACCCATCCAGGGTGCCGTCGTGTCGGAGGTCCAGCATCGACCCGAAGGCGCGGAGCTCGTGATCGAGATGGAACTGCGCGCTGGAACCGTGCCAGACACCGAAGACGCGGGCCCCGAGCTTGCGGCGAAGGAGGCGCGCGATCACGGCGAGGTTCTCGCCGTAGGTGTGCACGACGACGTGGCTCGGCCGGTCCTCGCGGAAGGCCGCGAGGACCGCGCTCTTCTCGACCGGCCAGAGCGGCCTCTCGATGGTCACCGCGAGTTTTCGTCCTGGAAGGTAGGCTGCCGCGCTTCGGATGCCGAACCATTCCTGGGCGAAGACGTGCACCACTTGGTCGAAGCGCGGATCGGCGTGCGCCCACCGGCGATCCGGCTCGGCGTCCACGAGGATCCCCTGCTTGAAGGCGACCGGCGTGTGCGCCGCGCCCCCGTCGGCCCGCCCCGTGCGCAGCGCCGCGAGCTCCCGCGCTAGCCCGGAGAGCCGTTCGCCCCACGAGGCGGACGCTTTCGGCGCGGCGACCGATACCGCCCGCGGGCGCGTAACCTCCGCCGGCGACGGCGGGGAGACACGTGCGGCGGATTGGGTCGAAACCTTGCTCATGCTCGTCGGCATACCCCAGTCGAAACAGCGGGACGTCTAACACTCGCACGCCGGAGATGGCAAGCAAGCATCCGTCGAGGTGGGTGTCCCGCCGGCTCAGCCCGTCTTATTCACGGTACGGCGTAGCGAGGCGTTTTCAGACCGCAGCCGAGAAGGGCAAGCGAGAGCGGCGACCGACGAGGCGTCGCGTAAAGCACCTCCCCCCAAGCCCGTCTTATTCACGGTACGGCGTAGCGAGGCGTTCGAGACCGCAGCCGAGAAGGGCAAGCGCAGCAACGACCGACGAGGCGTGCGTAAAGCCCCCCGCAGGAGGAAGGAGCGAGCACACCCCCCCATGTCGTTGTAGGGGTGGCAAGCCCCCCCCTTCGCAGGCGTGGGATCGGACGCCGCAGCAGCCGGACCGTGAATAAGACGGGCTAAGTCGTTTGGAGGGTGGCAAGCCCCCCGCAGGAGGTACGGAGCGAGCACACCCCCCCATGTCGTTGTAGGGGTGGCAAGCCCCCCCCCTTCGGGAGGCGTGGGATCGGACGCCGCAGCAGCCGGACCGTGAATAAGACGGGCTCAGGAGCAGCCGTTCAACTGGGCGCGCCTCGCCTCGTCGACGAAGACGTTCGTGAAGATGGCGCGCGAGACCGCGCGGTAGCCACGGGCGCGAAGGAAGCGGTACGTGGGCGAGGAGTCCGCCGCGCCGATGGAGAAGTCGATGTCCTCGACGGCGACCACGAGGGGCCGGAAACGTTCCCAGTCGTTCGATTCCAGCACCTCGAGGTCGACGGCCTCGACGTCGACGTTGAGGAAGTCGACGCTCCGCCCCGCCGCGAGGTGCTCGGAGAGGAGCTTCCTCAAGGGGACGCAGGGGATCTCGATCTCGCGTTCGACCTTGATGTTCTGCCCCTCCGCGATCGCCTTCGCGAATTCGGCCGAGATCGTGTTGCTCGAAGCCCAGGGATGAAAGAAGAAGTACTTGACCCTCTTCTCTTCGGCGCCGACCGCGACGTTGAGGTTCACGTCGCCGGGGCGAAGCTGACGGAAGAAGTCGATCATCGTCGGGTTGCAGTCGATGTTGATCCCGCTCCAGCCGCGGTCGAAGAGCAGGCGCGTGTTCGAAGCGACGTTCGGGTGGTAGGCCCCCACGTCGACGTAGGTGCCCGGGGCCTTGCCCTCGAAGAGCCAGCCGACGATCTGATCCTCCCCCCAGTGGGCGAAGGCCGGGTGCTCGCCCTCGCCGGGCAGCCGGCGGCGCAGCTCTTCGATCTCTCCCTTTGCGCGGGCGAACTCCCCCGTCGCGCGCTCCAGCTCGCCCGTGACCGCCTCGATCTTCGCGTTGGCCTCGCCCAGCTCGTTCGCCGTCCGCTCCACCCTCGCGTTGGCCTCGCCCAGCTCCCGCGCCAGGCGATCCCGCTCGCGCAGGATCTCCCGCAGGAGCGGCGCGTTCTTCACGATCTGCTTGCCGCGTCGCAGCAGGGCCGCGGATGCCTGATCCAGGGAGCGCAAGGCGGGCGGACCGTACCAGACGGCAGAACCCTGTCAACTCGCCGGCCGCGCGGGCGGCGATCGTCCCCTCACGCCCTCTTGCCGCCCGCCTCCGCCCTGTTCTTGCCCTTGCCTCGGGCGAGGAACGCCGCGAGGCCGTCGAGGGAGGCGTCCATCTCGCTCGCGCGGGCGAAGGCGGCGGCGATCGCGGGCCAGACGGCCGCGGGCGGCATCTGCAGCACGTCCGCCGCGGCGGAGACGACCGAATCGGCGTGCTCCCTCCTCGTCGAGTCGGCGGC
>JAKAPL010000010.1 GCA_021807105.1 Myxococcales bacterium
CACCTACGCCTACTTCGGCGAGCCCGTGTACGTCTACTCGCTCAAGGAGGGCATCAACGACGGCTTCCTCACGCCGTTCAAGGTCAAGCAGATCGCCACCACGCTCGACGAGTACGTCTACACGCCGGACGACGGCGAGCTCGGCGAGCAGCACCTGCGCGACTTCCAGGACAACGAGAAGGCCATCCCGACCGTCCTGACGACCTCGCAGAAGCTCTCGACCGGGGTAGACGCCCGCGCCATCCGCAACATCGTGCTCATGCGGCCGATCAACTCGATGATCGAGTTCAAGCAGATCATCGGACGCGGCACGCGCCTTTACGACGGCAAGGACTACTTCACGATCTACGACTTCGTGAACGCGCACCACCACTTCGGCGATCCCGAGTGGGACGGCGAGCCGCTGGCGCCGGAGCCCAAGGTCAAGGATTACGAGGCCGCGCCACCCCATGATTCACCGCCGGACCAGGCCCGGAAGAACGCTCCGCGCCCGCGCAAGGCGAAGATCAAGCTCGCCGACGGCAAGGCCCGCACCATCCAGCACATGGTCTCGACGACCTTCGGCTTCTACTTCCTCTCCGGGGCGATGGTCGGCGGCCTCGCACTCACCATCGTCGCGATGGCCTGGGCCGATCGCCGGGGACTCGCGGGCAGGCCCCTCCCTCCGTCCCACTGGCACAACCTGGGCAAGCTCCTCTTCGCCGCCGCCTGGCCGTTCCTCACCAGCCCGCCGAGCTCCACGGCCGCGCTCGCACGCGCCCTCGGCTTCCGGTACTCCTACGACCCGATCACGAAGAGCTGGGCTCACGGCGCCCTCCTCTTCCTCCTCTCGCCGGCGGGGAAGATCAGCCGCTACCTCTACGGCGTCGACTTCCCGGCCTCGACCCTGCGCCTCGCGCTCTCGGAGGCCGGCGCGCGCAAGGTCGTCGCCTCGATCGATCGGATCCTGCTCACCTGCTACCACTACGATCCCGCGAGCCGCCGCTACGGCCTCGGCCACTCGATGATGCGGGCGGCCGTGGACGTCCTCCCGCCCGACCGCTTCGACGCCTGGCTCGCCGAGCAGCGCCGGGGGCTCGCCGCGCGCCAGGACTCGGGCGGCCCGCTCGGCACGCCGCCGGCGCGGACCGCGCTCGCGGAGGAGGGCGAGCGCGTGGCGGTAAAGGCCGGCTGCTTCAAGTGCCACACCATCGACGGCACCTCCCACATCGGGCCCACCTGGCTCGGCCTCTACCACCGGAGGGAACCGCTCTCCGAAGGCCGCAGAGTCTACGTCGACGAGGCCTACCTCACCCGGTCGATGATGGACCCGATGGCGGACATCGTCGCCGGGTTCGAGCCGGTCATGCCGACGTTCCAGGGGAAGCTCGACGCGCCGGAGGCCGCCGCCCTCGTCGAGCTCATCAAGTCGCTCCAGGATCGCGAGCGGCAAAGCCAGCCCGCCCCGCCGCCCGTCTATGGACCCCTCTTCCAGAAATAGCTCAGCCCGTCTTATTCACGGTACGGCGTAGCGAGGCGTTCGAGACCGCGAGCCGAGAAGGGCAAGCGAGAGCGACGACCGACGAGGCGTCGCGTAAAGCACCTCCCCCCAAGTCGTTTGGAGGGTGGCAAGCCCCCCGCAGGAGGAAGGAGCGAGCACGCCCCCCCATGTCGTTGTAGGGGTGGCAAGCCCCCCCTTCGGGAGGCGCGGGATCGGACGCCGCAGCAGCCGGACCGTGAATAAGACGGGCTCAGGCTTCCACCGCCCCAACTACCTCGGCGCCCAGACCACCGTCCGGTCCCGGCTGCTCACCCGCGACCACAAGCGGATCGCGATCCTGTATCTGGTCCTCGTCCTCCTCTTCTTCCTCGTGGGCGGCCTCTTCGCCGAGGTGCTGCGCGCGAAGCTCCTCGTCTCCGGCCCGTGGCTCGTGTCGGCCGAGTCGTACAACCGGCTCTTCACGCTCCACGGCATCACGATGGTCTGGCTCTTCCTGATCCCCGCGATCCCCTCCGTGTTCGGCAGCTTCCTCCTCCCGCTCATGATCGGCGCGCAGGACGTCGCCTTCCCCCGGCTGAACCTCGCCTCGGTCTACCTGTTCCTGGGAGGGGCCATCCTGGCACTCTGGGGCATGATCCACGGCGGCGCGGACACCGGCTGGACGTTCTACACGCCGTACAGCACGACGACCGCTACGGACGTGGCGCCGGTCCTGCTCGGGATCTTCATCATCGGCTTCTCCACGATCCTCACCGGCCTCAACTTCCTGGTCACCATCCACACGCTGCGCGGACCGGGCATGACCTGGATGCGGATGCCGCTCTTCGTCTGGGGCCTGTACGGGACGAGCGCGATCCAGCTACTGGCGACGCCGATCCTCGGCATGGTCGTGCTGCTCGTCTACGTCGAGAACTCCTTCCACTTCGGGATCTTCGACCCCGCCCAGGGCGGCGACCCGGTCCTCTTCGAGCACCTCTTCTGGTTCTACTCGCACCCGGCGGTCTACATCATGATCCTGCCGCCGATGGGCGTGGTCAGCGAGGTCATCGCCTGCTTCTCGCGCAAGAACCCCTTCGGGTACAAGGCGATTGCCTTCTCCTCGCTGGGGATCGCCTTCGTGGGGTTCCTCACCTGGGGCCACCACCTCTTCGTCTCCGGCCAGTCGAACTTCGACAGCGGCGTCTTCGGCCTCCTGTCCATGCTCGTCGCCATCTTCTCGGCGGTGAAGGTCTTCAACTGGGTGGGGACGATGTTCCGGGGATCGATCTCGTTTCAGACGCCGCTCGCCTACGTCTTCGGCTTCCTCTTCCTCTTCGTCTTCGGCGGCATGACCGGGGTCGCCTTCTCGACCGTGCTGCTGGACGTCCCCTGGCACGACACCTACTTCGTGGTCGCCCACTTCCACTTCATCATGGTCGGCGCGTCGATCATGGGCTTCCTCGCCGCCCTCCACTACTGGTTCCCGAAGCTCTTCGGCCGGCTCTACCCGGAGCGCTTCGGCCTGACCGCGTTCGCCCTGGTCTTCCTCGGCTTCCTGCTCATCCTCGCCTACCTCCTCTGGTCGCTCTTCTGGGGCCCGGAGGCGGGCCCGAATCCCTGGGGCTCGGGAGGCTTCGAGTGGCGGACGCCGTCGCCTCCGGGCCCGCGCAACTTCGACGAGGTACCCGTCTTCACCCACCCGCCCCACGCCTACGCGCTCGTCGAGCGGGGGGAGCGCGCGCCGTGAGCGTCGAGGTGATGGGGATCGGCGCGCGCGTCGAGGAACACTTCCAGGACTTCGCCCAGCAGGCGCACGCCGCGCGGCTCGGGATGTGGCTCTTCCTCGCAACCGAGTCGCTCCTCTTCGGCGTCCTGCTCATCGGCTATGCCTTCTACCGCTCGCTCTTCCCCGCGGTCTTCGCCCTGGCGAGCCGCCGGCTCGACATCACGCTCGGGACGGCCAACACGTTCGTCCTGATCACGAGCAGCTTCACGGTCGCGCTCGGCCTCCATCTCCTCCGCGCGGGCCGGCGGGCCCTCGCCGCGGCCGCGCTCTCGATCACCGTCGCCCTGGCCGTCACATTCCTCCTCGTCAAGGGCTTCGAGTGGGCCAACGACTTCCGCGAGGGGATCTACCCGGGGACCGGCTCCCCGCAGGCTCCCCTGACCGCCCCGGGGGCGGCACTGTTCTACACGCTCTATTTCCTGATGGGCGGGCTGCACGGCCTCCACGTCATGGTCGGCGCGGGCCTCCTCGCCTGGCTCGACGCGCGGACGATCCGGGGCAGCCTGACGCCGGAGTACACGACGCCTCTGGAGGTCGTCGCCCTGTACTGGCACCTCGTCGACATCATCTGGATCTTCCTCTACCCGTTGCTCTACCTGGTGACGTGAGGGCCCGCGATGGAACAGGCCACCCACCCCTCCGCCGCGCGCGCCGTCGCCGTCTGGATCGCCCTGCTCGTCCTCACCGCGGCGACCTGGCGGCTCGCCTACGTCGACCGGGGCGCGTTCGGCTTCTTCGTGGGGATGGCCATCGCACTCACCAAGGCCACCCTGGTCGCGCTCTTCTTCATGCACCTCTGGGACCAGCGCGCCACCCAGAGGCTCGTCTTCCTCGTCGCCCTCGCCTTCCTCGTGATCCTGGGGGGCCTCACGCTGGCCGACGGGGTCGCCCGCTTCCCGCCCTCGATCGAGCGCGGGCCGCCGCTGCCGGTCCCGCGCCGCTGACGCTACTGGAAGGTCGCGTTCGCGGTCACCATCGTCGAGGCCCGAAAGACGACGGTCCCGTTCGCAGGGGTCGCGCCGCCCGCGTTGACGCGCGCGACCGAGATCTGCCCCGCCTGGCCGGAGGTGAAGTTCGCGAGCAGCGTCGAATCGATGGTGACGGTGCCCGCGTCGTCGTCCGGCGTGCAGGTGATCGACCCGACGGGCGTGCCGCCGTCCGGGACGGAGACGCCCGGCGCCGCCCCGATCGTGATCTCGACGCTGTCGGCGCCGCCCGGCGCCCACGAGAGGGTCCACGAGCTGCCGGTCGGCAGGGTCACCCCGCCCGACAGGCTCGGCGAAAGGCCCGTGAAATCGACCGGCGCGTGGGTCTCGACCTCGAACGGCGCGACGACGTCGCCCGCCGCCCTCACGGTCAGCGAGTCGCCCCCGTCCCAGGAGACCGAGGTCAGCGTCCCATAGCCGTTCGTCGGGTCGAAGGGCATCGACGCGACGGCCGCCGCGTCGTCGAGGAGGGTGAGCGTGCCCGCGCTCACCGGCGCGCTCCCGCCGCCTCCGGAGGGAGGGAGGTAGCAGCAGGACCCGACGCCGATGCCGTCCGCGCAGCCGGAGCCGCCGGCCCCCACGTCGGGGTTGAAGAACGCGGTCACCGAGAAGCTGCGGGCGGGCGCGCCCCCGTCCGTCCCCGGAGCGATCAGCGAGACCGCCTCGATGTCCCCCTCGAACGTCGCCTGGGCGCCGGGGCCGCCGTCGCCCCCGCCGTCGTTCGTCCCGCCGGCCGCCGGGCCGCCGGCGTCTCCCGCGTCCACGCCCACGCCCGCGTCCTGTCCGCCGTGCTGCACCGAGCCGCCGCTACAACCCGCGATCGCGGCCGCGATCCAGAGAAAACGAGAAGACGGCTTCATGATTGCTGACCTCCCCGTGACGCCGGCGTTCTAGCCGCGCCGGGAGTCCCCGGCGGGCAGGCCCGCACCTCGGCAGGAAAGAGCTCCCCCACGTGCGTGTCTGCCTCCACGCAGAGGTGCGCCCCCCGCGAACAGATCGTCCCGTCGCAGGCTGGCCGCTCGTAACCGGTGTCCCACGTGTCGCCGCCGGAGAGACCGACGATCGTCCCCGCCGCGTACGTCGCCCCCACCGCCGTCACGAGCTGCGCCTGGGGTCGCAGGTGGAGGAAGCGGAAGACATGGCCCCTCTCCCCGTCCACGAACGTCGGCTGCCAGCCCCACGGGTAGACCGCCTGCGACAGGAGCGTGGCGGCGCATGGGAGCTGGACGGGCGTTCCCGAGGGGACGGCGTAGTCGAGATCCCAGACCGTCGTCTCCCCCCCGGTGTCGTTCACCTCGCGCGCCTCCGCCGCCACCCGCGGCTGGTTCCACCAGAGGAGCGCGGCGCACGGGTCGGGCACGGCGACCGCGATCGCCCGCGGCGAGGCCCCGCAGGCGGGCAGGCCGGCGGCAAGCGCCGATGCGCGGAGGGCGACGCTCGCGAGGCGGCGGGTCATGGGGTTTCCCACTCTAGCAGAAGCACGGACGGCTCGTTCACTCGGGCCGCTTCGGCGTCGTCCTCTTCGACAGGATCGTCCGGGCCTGCTTCTGGACGCCGGAGGGAACGTTGCGGTTGAACGAGAGTGCCCGGATGTCCGCGTCGTGGAGGAACGTCAGGAACTTCATCGCCGTCGGCAGCGGGACCTTGGGGTTCTTCACGAGGGCGAGCTTGAGCGGGTACGCCTTGATCCATTCGCGGTTGCGGCAGATGTAGCGGAGGACGTCGTCCGGCGCGGTCCGGCTGTTGGCCACCGTCAGGACCTCCGGCTCGGTGATGCGGGGGCTCTGGATCGCGGCCATCGCCACGACCGTGTTGCTGTCCCGCAGGAGGAGTCCGCGGGCCTCCTTGTTCCCGAGCAGCGCGAGCTTGACCTTCTGCGCCACGCTCATCTGCACCACCTGCTGGGCGAGGGTGAGCCGCCGCGTCTGCTCGATCGGCCCGGCCCCCTCGTCGCCGACCGCGAACTCCTGGACGACGGCCTCGGCGGTGGGCGTCTGCTCGACCTCTCTCCCTTCGCCGAAGATGCGCCGGCGCGCCTCGACGAGGGCCGGAACGTCGTCGAGGCGCACACCGGACCGGACCGCGAAGTCCGCGGTCATGTCCACGGTCGACCGCGGCGCGCTCGGGTTGTCGAGCAGCGCCCGCAGCACCGCCTCCGACCGCAGCACGCGGAGCTGGTTCTGGGAGACGAGCTCGCAGATCCGCGCCGAGCCGGCGGCGGCGATCCGGGCCACCGTCTCGTCGGCGGTCGTGGTGTTGAGGCAGATCCACTCGAGCGCCTCGTCCCTGCCCGCGCAGATCTGGCCGAAGAAGTCGAGCGTGTGCGGGCTCAGGTCGTCGTCGCGCAGCGCCGCGGACAGGACGGTGACCGGCAGGGAGGCCGCGCTCGCCCTCGCCGCCGCCGCGATCTCCGCCTCCGCGTCGAAGGTGAGCATGAAGAGCGCCGTCGTGAGCGTCGACGGCGACATCGGCACGGTCCCCCGCGCCGCCATCGATCGGAGGACCGGCGGCGACGCGGGGTCGACGTGCTTGCGCAGGTTGGGCGGAAGGACATCGGGCGTCAAGGGGCAGTCGGGCATCGAGGCTCTCCTAGGAGGCTAATGTGAAATGGCTGCCTGCTGCGAAAGCCGATCCCTTCGCTCGCGACGGGCGGCCTCGTCGCTTCGCTGCAAAACGTACTGCAAAGAGTACGTTTGACGCTCTGCACTCCTCGGGCGCCCGTCTCGCCTTAGGTCTCGGCGCTCTCGCGACGGCACCCATTTCACATTAGCCTCCTAGCGGCTCACGGGTTTCGTTCGTGGAGGATCCGCAGCCCTTCGAGGGTCAACATCTCGTCCACCTCCTCGATCAGCTCCGACTCGGCGGCGACCAGGGGCGCCAGCCCGCCCGTGGCGACGACCTTCGGCCGCGGCTCCCCCATCTCGGCGATCATCCGGCGCGCGAGGCCGTCGCAGAGCGCGGCGTAGCCGTACAGCAGGCCCGACTGGAGGCTCGCGATCGTGTTCCGCCCGATCGCGCGGTCGGGCCGCACGAGCTCGACCCGCGGCAGCTTCGCCGCGTGGTGGAAGAGCGCATCCATCGAGACGTGCAGGCCGGGCGCGATGGCGCCGCCCAGATACTCCCCGGCCGCGCTCACACAGTCGAAGGTCGTCGCGGTGCCCAGATCGACGATCACGAGCGCGGTCCGCCAGCGGTCGTAGGCCGCGACCGCGTCGACGATCCGGTCCGCCCCCACCTCGCGCGGGTTGTCGTAGAGGATCGGCATCCCGGTCCGCGTCCCCGGGCCGACGAACAGCGCGGGCTTGCCGAAGGTCCGCCGCGTGAACTCCTGGAGCGCGAACTGAAGCGGCGGCACCACGCTCGCGACCGCCGTCGCGTCGATCTCCCGCGACGAGATCCCCGCCTGCCCGAGCAGGCCGAGCGTCAGGATCGCGAATTCATCGGCGGTCCGGGACGGCGAGGTCGAGAGGCGCCAGTGCGCGAGCAGCTCCTTCCCCCGGAACACGCCCAGCACGACGTTCGTGTTGCCGACGTCGACCGCGAGGAGCATGGGACGATGGTACCGGAGCGGCGGACGCCTCACAAGCAACGCGATGCCGGTGTGGGTCGCGGCCCCCACGTTCCCTCCGCCGGCTCTCGTCTCTCCGGTCAGCCGGCGCGCGGACGGGCGATAGGCTCCCCTGGCGTTGCGACGCGAGGCGGGAGCTGGCAGGAGGGGTGCATCCACCCGGGCTGCCAGGGCGCGGGGGACAGCATGAGCTCCTTGAACCCGTCTGATTCACGGTACGGCGTAGCGAGGCGTTCGAGACCGCAGCCGAGAAGGGCAAGCGAGAGCGACGACCTACGAAGCGTGCGTAAAGCACCTCCCCCCAAGTCGTTTGGAGGGTGGCAAGCCCCCCGCAGGAGGAAGGAGCGAGCACACCCCCCCCATGTCGTTGTAGGGGTGGCAAGCCCCCTCTTCGCAGGGGCGGGATCGGACGCCGCAGCAGCCGGACCCCGAAGCAGGCGGAGGAGCCAATGCCGGCCCCCCCTCTTCGCCCGCTGGCGGCTCGATCACGCGGGTATCTCCGCGTCCTTGCTAGCGAATCCGGTTGTCCGTCACCGCGTTCCCTGGGGCCGACCTTCCCTCCGCTCTGATCGACCTCATCGCCGATCAGGTCGACCTCTTCGCCGATCAGGTCGACCTCATCGTCGATTAGGCCGACCTCTTCGTCGGTTAGGTCGACCTCTTCGCCGATCGGATCGACCTCATCGTGGGCAGAGGCCGGCGGGACGCCGGCGCTCCCAGGAAAATCTGTTGTCACGCTTTCCTCCGTCCAGGCGACCTTGAGAAGTGAGGTGCGAGAGGAGAACTCTCCTCGCGATCGAGCCCGGAGGCCGTGGACGGCTGCGCGGCCGGCGTCTGATTCCAGCCGGCTGCGAAGCGGAGACCCCTGCTCCGAATCTCAGTCCACTGCTATCTGCTTGATCTCCCCCCGGGCCCCCGGCTAGGATGCGGCTTCTTCAGGAGGAGTGCATGAACAGAGTTGCGATCGTTGGCGCGGGCATCACCGATTGCCGGGGGCGCTGGGTCGAGGCGACCTACTGGGACCTCTTCCAGCAGGCCACGCGGAGAACTCTCGCCGACGCCCAGGTCAAGGCAGCCGAGGTCGATTCGGTCGTCTACGGCATCTACAACGACATCTTCGAGCACCAGGCCATCCCCGAGAGCGCGCTCACGGGGATCCTCGGCATGGCGGAGAAGCCCGGCACCCGGGTGACCAGCGGCGGCGCCACCGGCTTTTACGCCATGCGCACGGCGATCATGGAGGTCGCCTCGGGCCTCTCCGACCTCGTCCTCTGCGTGGGCGGCGAGAAGGCCACCGACTGTTACGATCCGCAGTCGAAGACGGCGACCCCGATGGTCATCGACACCATCGCCAAGTCCTGGGACCCCTTCTTCGAGTACCCGCTCGGCGCCACCGCGAGCGATTCGTACATGCAGATGTGCATGGGGTACGACGACCGCTACCCCGGCGACATCGGCGACGGCCTCGTGCGGGCGAAGATCATCGAGATGCTCTGCCGGCAGGGAAACAAGAACCCATTCGGCCAGCGGCGCGACGAGACCGTCACCGCCGAGCAGGTCCTCGCCTCCCGCTGGATCATCGCCCCCTTCCTCCGCCTCCTCGAGGCCTGCATGTACACCGAGGGGGCCGCGGGCATCCTCTTCGCGAGCGAGAAGAAGGCCCGCGAGATCTCCGAGCGCACCGGCGTTCCGCCCATCTGGGTGAAGGGCGTCGGCGCGGCCAATGAGTCCTACCAGGTCGGGCGCGGCGGCAGCCACAAGCCGCTCCACTCGATCGTCTCCGACCGGGTCGCCGCCGAGCGGGCCTACGCGATGGCCGGCGTGCGTCCCTCCGACATCCCGCTCGTCGAGCTGCACGACGCCTTCGTCGCCCAGCTCATGGTCACCCTGGGCGAGATGGGGTTCGTGCCCCTCGGCAAGACCCGCAAGCTCGTCGACGACGGCGTCATGGCCGACATCCGGCAGCTCGGCGACGCCGGGCGTCCGGCGAAGGGCCAGGTGCTCATCAACCCCTCGGGGGGGCTCATCTTCGGCGGCCACTTCGTCGGCGGCTCCAACATGTTCTCCATGTGGTCGGCGCGGCGCGAGATGCTCCGGCGGGAGATCCCCCTCGCGCTCATCCACGGGACGGGGGCCATCAACGCGGTTTTCGGCGGCGCCATCGTCGTCGAATTCGAAGGAGGTGTGCGGTGAAGCAGGGAAACATCCTCGGCGAGGTCTGGAACCTCCCCCGCGGGACGAGCGAGATCGCGGGCAAGGACCCCGGCCGCTACCTCCAGTTCAACAGCCACATGGTGACGTTCTACCAGCAGACCTACGGGGAGCTGTCGCGCTTCTTCCTCGCCCTGCGCGAAGGCAAGCTCCTCGGCGCGCGCTGCCGGAAGTGCAAGCAGGTGCTCGTCCCCGCCTCGACCTGGCATTGCCCGACCTGCGACTTCGTCGAGATGGAGGAGGTCGACCTGCCCCACCGCGGCGTCCTCGCGGCCACGGCGCCGATCACCATCTTCCCCTCGGCCTCGTTCATCGGGGAGGCGCCGTTCGCCCGCGGCTACGTCGACGTGGCCACTGACGCGCGCATCGCCTCCTTCCTGCCGTCGCGGCTGCGGACCACCACCGGCCTGCCCCGGCCCGGGATCTTCGTGAAGGGCGTCGAATTGAAGCTCGTCTTCGAGGACGATCGGATCGGCGCGATCCGGGACATCTTCTGGGTCCCGATGAGCGAGGTCCCGGCGAGGCTGCGGCAGAAGAAGCCGCTCCTCGCTTCGGCCCTGAACTTCAAGAATCCACCCGCGCCCAAGGTCAGGAAGAGCCGCGAGGCCGCAGCGGCGCTCGGGGAGGCGCTCGCCGCCATGCGCGCGCTCGCCGGGAAGGTCACGAAGAGCCCGCGCGCGCAGAAGGACCTCGGCGGCCGCAAGCACGTCCTCGGCGTCACGACGGGCGGAGGCGGCTTCACCCTGAAGATCGAGAAGGGCGCGCTGCGCGTCGCCGCCGACCTCGCCAAGAAGACCGACTTCGTCCTAGTCGCGGAGGACCCCGCCGTCTTCTCCCGCTGGGTCGCCGACGGCTCCCTCACCGACGCCGCCGTCGAGGGCAAGCTCTGGCTCCCGAGCCGTGAGGCCTTCGGCGTCCTCCCCATCCTCGACCGGCTGCCCCGCTCGGTCCGCCGCGACGTGAAGTAGCGGTCAGGCGGCCGCTCCGATCTCATCGGCTCCTAAAGGCCCCATCGAAGATGGGGACCGGGTGGAGGGCAGAGCGTAGAAGGGGCGAGTGAGGTCAGCCGCTCGCTACCGCTGCCAGCCGCGCTCCTCGACGAGCCGCTGGACACGGCCCTGGATCTCGTCGCGGAGCGCGCGGACCCGCTCGATCGTCTGGCCCCTCGGGTCCACGAGCTGCCAGTCCTCGTGCGGCAGGCCGGGGACGTGCGGGCAGGCGTCGCCGCAGCCCATCGTGACGAGGAGCTGCGCCTGGCGCGCCAGCTCGTCGGTCAGCCGCCGGGGCACCGCGGCCGCGAGGTCGATGCCGATCTCGGCGAGGACGGCGACCACCTCCGGCTGTACCCGCTCGGCCGGCCGCGTCCCCGCCGACAGGGTGCAGGCCTTGGCCGGGTCGGCGGCGGCCGTGAAGAGCGCGGCCGCGAGCTGGGAGCGGCCGGCGTTGTGGACGCAGGCGAACAGGACGGTGGTCACGCGGGGGCCTCACGGGGGAAGCGACGCTCCAGCCGGAGCGCGACGTTGACGAGACCGATCAGGACGGGCACCTCCACGAGGGGGCCGATGATGGCCGCGAAGGCGGCGTCGCTGTGGACCCCGAACGTGCCGATGGCCACCGCGAGCGCGAGCTCGAAGTTGTTGGAGGCAGCCGTGAACGACAGGGTCGCGCACTGGGGGTAGCTCGCGCGTGCGCGCCGGCTCATCGCGAACGAAGCAGCGAACATCAGCACGAAGTAGAAGAGCAGCGGGAGCGCGACGCGGACGGCGTCGAGCGGCAGCCTCAGGATGGCCTCGCCCTGGAGCGAGAACATCACCACGATGGTGAAGAGCAACGCCACCAACGTGAGCGGCGCGATCCGGGGCGCGAAGACGCCGTCATACCACTCTGCCCCTCTGGCCGAGAGGAGGGTACGCCGCACGAGGAAGCCGGCGGCGAACGGGATCCCGAGGTAGACGGCCACGCTCCGCGCGATCTCGACGATGCCGATCGTACCCGCCGCCCCGACCGCGGCCACGGGCAGCCCGAGCCAGCGCGGCAGGACGGTCGCGAAGAACCACGCGTAGGCCGAGAAGAAGACGAGCTGGAAGATCGAATTCAGCGCCACGAGGCCGGCCGCAAGCTCGCGATCGCCGTGCCCGAGATCGTTCCAGACGATCACCATCGCGATGCAGCGGGCGAGGCCGATGAGGATGACGCCGGCCATGTAGCCCGGCTGGCCACGCAGGAAGAGGGCTGCGAGCGCGAACATCAGGATCGGCCCCACGATCCAGTTCTGGACGAGCGAGAGGGCGAGCACGCGCTGGTTGCGGAACACCAGCCCGAGCCGCTCGTAACGGACCCGGGCGAGCGGGGGGAACATCATCACGATCAGCCCCACCGCGATGGGGAGGGAGGTCGTCCCGACGCTCATCCGGTTCAGCGCCGGAGTCACCGACGGCGCGACATGGCTGATCCAGACGCCCGCACCCATGGCGAGGAAGATCCAGACCGTGAGGTAGCGGTCCAAGACACCCAACTTCTTGGCGGCGCCGTCGGGGTTCGTCATCGTCCCTCCCACGGCTCATGCACGGTAGATGAGCAGC
Source organism: Myxococcales bacterium (assembly GCA_021807105.1). GTDB lineage: Bacteria > Myxococcota > Myxococcia > Myxococcales > JAKAPL01 > JAKAPL01. The sequence continues at coordinate 12,593 of JAKAPL010000010.1, forward strand.
CCGGCGCCGAGCAGCAGCAGAAGGCCGCAGAGGCTCTTCACGGCGGCGAGCGCCTTCGAGCGCGCGTTCCATTTCAGATAGCGCTGCACCACGTCCGCCGACGACCCGGCGAGTCCGATCAGCCCGCAGTGTCCGACCCCGAAGGCAAGGAAGAGGGCCGCGGCGAGGATCGGCTCAGAGCCCGCGCGCCCGAAGGTCACCCCGAGGACCGGGGCCAGGAACGCGAACGTGCACGGGCTCAAGCCGATTCCGAAGAGCGCGCCGAGCAGGGCGACGGCCAGGGCCCCTCCTCGGGGTCTCCCCTCGATCGACAGGCCCCGAAACGGGAGGCGCACGACCCGGAGCAGATAGAGGCCCGACACGAGGAACAGCGCCGCGACGCCGTAGTTCGTCACGGCGCCGAGGCCCTGAACCGCGTAGCCCGCCGCGGCCACGACCAGGCCCAGCACAGCGAGCGCGACCAGCATCCCGCCCGCGAACGCGAAGGAAAGGCGTGCCGCGCGACCGGGCTCGTCCCCGTCCACCCCGGTCCCGACGAATCCGACGACGAGCGGGATCATCCCGAGGTGGCAGGGGCTCAGCAGCACGCTGAGGACCCCCCAGAGCAGCGACGCGCCGAGCGCCAACGCTGTAGAGGCCCCGAGGGCACCCGTCACCCTGAACACGAGGTCGTTCATGGCACGCGACCCGGCCGCGCTTTGCCGAGGCCGTAACCGAGCGCCGACCATTCGGCGACCACCGCATCGGTGGGCATGATGCCGACGTGGCGGAAAAGCTCCCTGCCATCGGGACTAAAGAAGATCTGTGTGGGGATCATCCGGATCCCGTACTTGTCCATGGCCTCCGGGTGCTCCGCCGTGTTCACGAACTCGGCCCGCAGGGCGTCTGGGTATTGCCGCTCGAGCTCGGACATCACCCCGATCATGACCTTGCACGGCGCGCAGCTCGTCATGCCGAAGTCCACGATCCGCGGCAAGGAGCGCCCGGCCGCCGCCGCGGTGCCCACCCCCGGCGAAGAGTGCCCCCCTCCCGGAGCGAGGAGTGGATGCGCCTTGAGCACCACGGGAACCGCCACGACCACCGCGCCGATCGAGAGCGCCGCGAGGACGGACTTCGCGGACGTCGCGTGACGGGCCGACTCGTCAACCATGAAGGATCTCCTCGGACCGTGAATAAGACGGGCTCAGGGGTGTTGGGGCCTCTGGCGCGCCCGCTCGCCAGGCTTCGAGCACGAGACGAGGCGCATGGCGCGCGAGGTCGCGTAGAAACGGCGCCTCGTGCGCTCGCCGAGACCGCAGCACCGGGTCGCTCACGTCCAACGGGGTGAGACTCTGGTTCACGATCCAGGCGAAGGGCTGGATTTCCGCGCGCGAGAGGTCCCGCTCGAGCTGCATCGCCTCGTGAACCGGCGTCGCTTCCGGAAGCGTGACGAGGAGCACGCGGGTGTAGTCCGGGTCCCGCAGCCTGGGCAGGAGCCGTTGCACGGCGTCGGGGCTCCCGCTCGGCTTGCGCAGGACCTCGCGGTGGTAGGCCTCGGCGGCGTCGAGCAGGAGGAGCGTGTGGCCCGTCGGGGCCGTGTCGATGACCACGAATCGGTCCTCGCCCTGCGCCACCGTCTCGGCGAACGCACGGAACACCGCGATCTCCTCGGTGCAGGGGCTGCGAAGATCCTCTTCGAGCAACGCCTTGCCCTGCGCGTCGAGATCCCCGCCCGCCGCGGACAGCACCTCTTCGGTGTAGCGCCGGGTCTCTGCCGCGGGATCGATGCGTGTCACGTCGAGCCAGGACCCGGCGGGGCCCAGTTCCCGCGCGGCCTGCTCGACGTGGGCGGCCGGGTCCGTCGTGGTGAGCGTGACCGGATAGCCCCGGCGGGAGAGCTCGCCGGCGAGTCGAGCCGCGACGGTCGTCTTCCCGACGCCGCCCTTGCCCATCGTCATCACGACGCCCTTGCCCTGCCTCGCGATCGCGTCGACCAGCGCCTCGATTGAATACTCTGGCCTTTCGGCCTCCGCCCGTCGGCCGGCGGAGCCGGCCTCCTCCATTGGATGCTCCGGCCTTTCGGCCTCTGCCCGTCGGCCGGCGGAGCCGGCCTCCTCCATTGGATGCTCCGGCCTTTCGGCCTCTGCCCGTCGGCCGGCGGAGCCGGCCTCCTCCATTGGATGCTCCGGCCTTTCGGCCTCCGCCCGTCGGCCGGCGGAGCCGGCCTCCTCCATTGGATGCTCCGGCCTTTCGGCCTCCGCCCGCGTGCCCAGTTTGCGAAGCGCGTCGAGTCCTACGAGCCCGAACGGCAGCAGCGGGAGCTCGATCCGTGCCAGATCGCGCAAGCCCACGGGCAGTCCTCCGAGCGAGGCAGCGCCCCGGGCCTCCATGGCGACGGCCGTGGCGTCGCTCGCATCCCGCGCCCGGAAGACACCGTTCAGGACGAGTTGAACGTTCGCGACCCCCAGCAGGGCCAGTTCGGCCCGGGTGCGTTCAGCTTCGGCGAGGGAAGACCGCTCGGGCCGCGCGACCAGCACCAACGTCGTCTGCGCGGGATCGCGGAGCGCGGCATTGGACGCCGCGTACAGCGCCCGTTGCGCGGTCAACCCGCCGAGCGGACCGAGACAGGAGGTTGCGCCGACGTTCGTGTCGATGAAGCTCGACCAGGCGGCCGGCAGCTCGAGCAGGCGCAGGGTATGCCCCGTCGGCGCGGTGTCGAAGAGGACGTGGTCGAACCCGGCCGTCGCAGTCTCGTCGCCGAGCAGCTTCGAGAACTCGTCGAACGCCGCGATCTCGACGGTGCAGGCGCCCGAGAGCTGCTCCTCGATGCTGGCCACGGCGGCTGCCGGCAAGACGCCACGGTACGGTCCGACCACACGTTCGCGGTATGCCTGCGCGGCCCGTTCGGGATCGACGTTCAGCGCCGAGAGGCCCCGCGCGCCCGGCACCTGCGTCGGGGCCGAGGTGAGCGTCACGCCGAGCACCTCATCGAGGTTCGAGGCCGGGTCAGTGCTTACGAGGAGCACCCGCCGGCCCGCGTCCGCGAGCCCCAGGGCCGTCGCGCAGGCCAGGGACGTCTTGCCGACGCCCCCTTTGCCTGTGAAGAAGAGGATGCGGGTCGGATTCTCGACGAGAGAGGGCATCGCGGCGCTCCTTCAGCAGCAGCTCTTCTTCTGCGCCGTCGCCCTCTCCGCGGTCGACGAACCGCAGCAACTGCCCGACTTGGCCTCGGCAACCGTGACCTCGCCCCCGCCACCGCCGAGGTACCGATCGATGAGCTCGCGCAGCGCCTTGGCCGGCGTCTCCCTCACGGTCTGCGCGACCATCGCCGCGCGGAGCATGTCGTCTCGCGACACGCCCAGCTTCCGGGCCGCGTCGTAGTGGAACCGGAAGCAGGGCTCACAACCGGAACCAATGGCCGCTCCGATGGCGACGAGTTCGGACACCGGCTCCGTGAAGAGACTCGGTGCGGGCAGGTCGACGCCAGCCCATCCGGCGAGCTCGGCGCGCGACGGATAGACACCGCTGCTCTTGATCTCACCGTTCACCTTCACGAGCGGCAGGCCTGCGTCGCCCTTTGTCTCCAGGACCGCCTTCACCGCGGCGTCCTCGGCGAACGCGCCCGGCTGCTGGCCGAGATTGAAGCGCTCGACAGCCGCCCCCTGACCCGCGAGCCAATCGAGGTCGGCCGCGAAACGGACGAGCTTCGGGTCGACGGAAGGACCACAGACTCCGCTCGAGCAGCACATCGCGGGATCGAAGACACGAATCACGGCAGGCATGGGGCTTCCTTTCGTCGTGAGGCGAGAGTTCACGAACACGCGCGCGGGCCCAGTTCGCGGGTCAGCCGCCCGACGATCGCCCGCGTCGACGCCGATCGCCGGAACCGGCGGACCAGAGCTCCGAGCTGAGCCGCGCAGGCGGGATCGGGCGGCCGCGCGAGCCGGTAGTGAATCCAGCGCTGGTTGCGGCGCGTCTCGACGATCCCCGCGGCGCGGAGGGTCCCGAGCTGGCGCGAGGTCGTCGATTGTGGCAGCCCGAGCGCCGCTTGGAGGTGGCAGACACAGAGCTCACGCTGGGCGAGCAGGGCCACCATGCCGAGTCGCACGGGGTCCCCGAGCGCCCTATGAAACTGCGCCAGCGGGCCCAGGTCGCCAATGGGGTGCGCATTCACGTATTCAGTTTAACGGATGTAGCGTTCAGCGTCAAGCCCCCGCTGGCCCCGGGCTCCGCTCGCCGCGAAATGTCCCCGGCGGGCCGCGGGCGTGACCCGCGGGGCCGCAGAGGCAGCCCGACGGGCCGGGATCCCCCAAGGCTCGGATCGACCTTTCGTCGTGCGTCCGCGGCCGTGTTATGACGGCGCACAATGGTCGCCTACCTCCGACTCCTCGCCCGCGTCGCGGCCACTGCCGCGCGGCGATCACTCGCCGGCTGGCCGGTCGCGCTCTCCGTTTTCCTGTACGCGGCCATCCTGGTGGCGGCGGGTATGCTCTTCGGGCGGCTGGGACTTGCCGGGGGGTTCATCCTGGGATTCGTGGAGGCCGCCTGCGTCTCGGGCTACCTCTACCTCCTGTCGGTCGTCGTCTCCGGGAGCAGGCTCGCCTGGGGCGACGTGCGGGACGGATTCCTCGCGCTCCTCTGGGACGTCATCGGCGTCCTCTTCTTCCTCTGGCTGGCTTCGTTCGGCGTCGAGGCGCTCATCCGGATGGCGGGCCCGCACGGCGAGGCGGTCGGCGCGGGCTGGGGCCTGATCGTCGCCATTTTCCTGAACCCGATCCCCGAGCTGATCTACCAGCGGCGCGCTCCGGGCCGGACGGTCGATCGGCTCGTCGCGAGCGCCCGCTTCGTGCAGGACCATTGGATCGAGTGGTTCGTCCCGAACCTCCTGTTCGGCGTGGCCCTGCTCGGCCTCGTGTTCGGCGCGGGCGCGTACCAGGCACGCTTCCTGATCATCGCGCTGCCCTCTCTCTTCTCGCTCGAAGGCGCCTTCCAGCTCGCGCCGGCCCTGCTCGGCCGAGGCGACGCGCTCTGGGTGGCCCCGCTCGTCCTCGCGCTCTGCCACTACGCGATGGTCTTCCGCGGGCTCCTGTTCCAGGAGATCGCCCGCGGCGGCTGGCGAGCGCGGGCGCTGCGCGACGCCTGGCGGTGAGCGGTGGTCCACCTCGCCGACCGCGTCCTCGCCTGGCTCGCCGCCTCGGGCCCGGTCGCGCCGCTCCTCGTCTTCGCGTTCGTCTTCGCGGAGAGCGGCCTGCTCCTCTTCGTCCCCGGGGAGACCGCGGTCGTCGCCGGGGGGGTGCTCTCCGCGTCGGGCGCGCTCCCGCTCTCGCACGCGCTCGCCGCAGCGGTCGGTGGGGCGGTTCTCGGCGACGGCGCCGGCTACTACTGGGGGCGCGGGCCGGGACGGCGCCGCTTCGCGGCGAAGGGGCACTTCCTGCTCCTGCACGAGCGTCAGGTGCGGCGAGTCGAGGAGATCCTCGCGCGCTGGGGCGTGCCCGCGGTGCTCGGGGCGCGCTTCTTCCCGTTGGCGCGGGTGGCGGGCCCGTTCGTCTTCGGTCTGACGGGCCTTCCGCCGCGGCGGTTCTTCCCCTGGATGGCGATCGCGGACGTCGTCTGGGGGATCGCCTACACGCTGCTCGGCTGGCTGCTCGCGGACGCCTGGGAGGACCTCCACCCGTGGCTGACCCACGTTCGCTGGTTGGCGATCCTCTCGATCCTCGCGGCGGCGGGCGCGTGGCTCCTCTGGCGCCGCCGGCGATGACCCGGGGAGGCTTTCTCTGCCCGCGGCGCCTGCGCCCCCATCGCGCGACCCCTCTCTGCCGGCTGCGGCGATGGAACCCGGGACTCGAACTACATCAACCTCGGATTCCTCAACGTCCCGCCGAGCGGCAGGGTGTACGTCCCGTTGTGATCCGGCGGCTTGAGTGCGGAGAGGCCGAGGCCTAGATACGGAACCCGCTTGAGCAAGTCCGGGCCGAAGTGGACCTTGATCTGCCCGTGGAGCATGCTGAAGGCGAAGTTGCGGTTCAGCGTCAGCGAGACGCCGTCCCCGTGGAGGTCCACGTCGCCGCCCTCCATCGCGATCCGGCGCACGTCGACCTTGCCGCGGCCGGCGAGGATCTGGAGGTCGACCTTGCCGAGCGCCACCTTGGGCAGGTCGTATTCGCCGAACCGCCCACCTTCGAGCGTCGCGTGGTCCAGGCCGGCGAGGACGTTCCCGTCGAGGGTCGCGAAGTCGCCGCCCTTGAACGCGAGATCGGCGCGCCCGGTCAGCGCGCCGGCGAGCTCCATCGCCCCGAGATCCATCCCCGCGAAGCGCCCGGCCACCGCGAACAGGTCGTGCGATTTGTTCAGGTCGAGACGGCCGATCGATAGCGCCAGCCCCTGTTCCTTCTTCCCGAGCCGCACCTGGCCGGAGACCTCGCCCGACACCAGCCGGGCGTGGAAGTCGACCGTCGGCCGGCGCCGGACGAGCGGCCACAGCTCGATTCGGACGGTCAGCTCCGGCACGATCAGGGTCGCGGGGGGCGCGTCCGGCGGGGCCGCTGGATCGCGGCTCACGATGACCAGGCGCTCGAAACGAAGGCCCGTGAACCAGGAGGGGCGCAGCTCCCCGATGGTCACCTGGAAGGTCGAGCGGTCCGGCCCCCGCAGCGACGACGAGAGCATGGTCTCCAGCCGATCCCGCACCGCGTTCCAAGGGAAGGTCAGGTAGGTAAACAGCAGCGTCGCCGCCGTGGAGACCACGGAGTAGAGCAGCGCGCGGCGGATCCGGGTGGGCAAGGGGTTCTTCACGTCGTCGGGAGGGAGTAGGTGGCCACGGTGAGCGAAGCGTCCACCGAGTTCGGGTCGTCGAGGCGCGTGCGCAGCCGGATCTTCTTCACCTTCACGAGGTGCGGCCCGTGCTCGATCGCGTTCAGGAAGCCGGAGAGCTTGTCGAGGGTGAGCTTGTTCAGGTCGAAGTCGACGATCGACTCGTTGATCTTGTCCGGGCCGGCCGTAGTGCCCCGATCCTGCATGTCCCCGATCTCCACGCCTTGCTTCTTGGAGACGTCGTCGATGAAGGTGAACAGCTTCACCGGCGCCCGCAGGCGTTCCTCGAGCTGGCGGCGGGTCGCGGCCCGCTCCCGGTAGGTGGCGGCGAGAGTCCCGATCTCGGAGAGCGCCTTGGTCTTGGTCTCGATCGACACCTCACGCCGCCGGACGGCGTGGGAGAAGCCGAGCACCGAGAGGGTGATCGTCCCCATGAGGAACGTGGCCGCGGCCAGGGCGACGAGCAACCGCTCGCGCGGGGAGAGCCGGCCCACGTACTGCTCGACCGAGGCCAGGAGGTTGCGGAATCGATTCATTTTCCCCTCGAAGAGGCGCAGGCATTGCGCGCCTGGAGATTGAACTCGACCGTCTTCCCGTCGCGGGCCTTCTGGACGCGCCCGCGCTGGACCTCCTGGAAACAGCGCCAGCCCTTGAGCGCGGCGACGACCTTGTCGACGGTCTCGAAGCTGTCCGCCTCGCCACGCAGGTCGACCTGCCCCGTGCCGACGTCCAGCTCGGTGACCTTGGCCCCCTCGACGTCGAGCCGCTTCGCCGTCTCGGAGAGCAGGTCGAGCGCGGAGTAGCGGGGGATGGTGCCGCCCGCGGCCGCGCCGCCCGCGAGGCTCGATCGGGCCATGTTGATGTCCTTGACGCACCGGCCGATCGCCTGCTTCGTGGCCGCGCAGACGGCGTCGTCGATCGCCATCTCGCGCCGGGACAGCTCGTGGATCTGGGTGTAGCCGCGCACACCGGCGAGCAGGACCAGGGAGGCGGCGAGCGCGCCGACCTGACCGAGCTTGCCCCGCAACTTCGCGAAGTCTCCCTGGAAGCTCTGGTCGCCGCGGCGCAGGTTGAAGCGCGCCCGCCCATGGGCCCCGAGGGCCAGGGAGACCGCGAGCGCCGCCGGCGAATCCGCGGGCGTCCCCTCCTCGCCGCCGACGCGCGGCAGCGGCAATGGCTCGACGCTGCCGCCCAGGTCGCGCTCGAGCAGCTCCGGAAGGCCGGCGAGCTTGCCCCCGCCGCCCGCGAGCCAGATCTTGGCGAGCGGTCGGGGCGAACCGGCCGAGACCATCTTCAGCGTCTGGCGCAGCTCGCGCAGGAGCGGCTGCAGGGCCCCGGCGAGCGGCAGGACGAGCGCAGGATCGCCGTCCGCGAGCAGCGAACCCCGGCCGCGCTTCTGCACCTCGGCGGCCGCGAAGTCGAGCTTCAGCTCCTGGGCTACGGCTCGGGTGAGCGAGGCCCCGCCGCCATCGAACGCGCGGGCGAAGAGCAGCCGGCCGCGCTCGCGGACCACGACGCAGGTGCGCTCCTTGCCGATGTCGAGGAGCAGCTCGTGCCCCTCGGGCGGCGGCTCCCCGGCGGGGAAGAGTCCCGCGAGCGAGAACGGCGCGAGCGTCACCGTGCGCGGATCCAGTCCCGCGTCGCGCAGCGCCGCCAGCACGTCGAGGAGCAGCGGCCGGCGCGCGAGGCCCACGAGGAGCCGCGCCTTGCCATCCTGCTCATCGAGAGGCTGGTGATCGTAGGCCACATCGGACAGTTCGAACGGGATGAGCCCCTCGACCTCGAAGGCCAGCGCCTGCTCGATCCTCTTGCGATCCACCTGGGGCAGGGTGACGAGGTGGGCGGCCGCGCCCGAGCCGGGAAGGGCGGCGACGACGACGTCCGGGCGGGCCTGCGCCGCCGCGACCAGCGTCGCGAGCGCGGCCTTCTGCGCGGCGAGGAGCGGGACGCCGGGCCCGGCGCGGACCGGTTCGGCATCCACCCGCTCGATGGTGAAGCCACGGAAGCGGGACTGGAGCACGCAGACCTTGACCGAGTCGGCCCCGAGATCGACGCCCCAGATCCGAACCGCCATCGCCTACTCCTCCCTCCAGTAAAGAAGCTTGCCGAGCTGGTCGTCGTAGCGGATGACCGCGGTGATCCGACTCTCGACATCGCCCACCTGGGCCGTCGCCCGGATCTTGAAGGTCTGGCTGGTGTCGCCGAGGAAGGCGTTGGGGCTATTGGGCGTCGACAGGAAGGGGTTGATCGGTAGGCCGTTGGCGGCGAGCACGGCGAGGAAGCTCTGCACCGACAGGCCGAGGAACGAGAAGGAACGGAGCACCTGGATCTCGGCGAGCACCGTCTGGAGGAGCATCGGGCTGCCGAGGAGCTGCTGGACGATCGTCGGATCACGGGTCGTATCGAGCGAGACCACGATGTTCACGAGCTGCTGGCTCGGGTCGTCGGTGTTCACGTTGAGCTGCGAGTTGGGCGCGGAGTACACGGTCAGGCGGTCGCCAAACGCAGCCATCCACCGGTCGGTCACGCCGTGGACCATGTGGAGCTCGTCGACCGTGTCGAACGGCGCGTTCTTCGCCCGATAGCGGGGATCGAGCTGCTGGTAGAACTCGTCCTCGTCCCCGAAGCCCGTGGCGAAGGGGTCGGAGAAGTTGGCGAGGGCGAGCGGGTTGAACGTCGAGGTCGCGTTGTCGGTGTCGATCCAGTCGTGGAGGTTGATGAGCACGTCCTCGCGCCGGATCTGCAGGTGCCGGTCGTCGGTGTCCTCGTCCTGGAAGAGGAAGTCATACTTCTGGTCCTTCCAGTGCATCAGGGTCATCATCTCCATGGAGGTCGCCGCGGCGAGGGCCGAGAGTTGGTTCAGCGCGTTCACGTTGATCTTCGATTCCTCGTCGCTGATCTCGGCGTGGAAGCTCCCTTCGAAGTCGCCGAACGCACGGTTGGGACCCACGAGCTTGAACTCGGTCCCGTGCGGCCCGCTCCGCCCGAGGGGCACCGGGGGCGGCGGGGGCTCCGCGTCCGCGTCCGGGAAGTCGGAGGCGAGCGCATCCTGGGCGGGGCCGATGAAGAGCTGGAGGCTGCCGCTGTCCACCGGGATGATGTCCCAGAGCCGGAGGTGCATCGAGCCGCCCTGGGCGCCAGCGAGCGACGACGGGAGCTGCGGCATCCCTCCGGCCATGCCCGGGATCGCGCCGCCCATGCCGCCCCCGAGCAGCCCCCCGAGCATCGACGTGATGTTCGGGAGCTGGATGGAGTCGACCTGGCGCTGGAAGTGGAGGACCAGGCGCGCAAGGTTCACGGCGGAGCGGGCGAGGTAGTAGGCGCGGAGCCGGTCGCGCGCGTTGGCCGCGAGCCGCGCCTCGACGCGGGTGCGGTACGAGAACTCCACCGCGACCGCGGTGAGGATGGCGATGGCGGTGATGACCATCAGGAGCGCGACGCCCCGCCGCGCGTGGGCCGGTCCGGCGACGCGGGTCATTGGGTCCGATCCAGGGGCTGAGGGAGGTAGAGCCAGGTCTGGGTCGGGTAAGCGGTCGGCGTATCGCCCGCCTCGCCGACGAGCAACGTGATCTCCACGCGGAACGGCAAGGTGTTCGCGCGATCCACGTCCTGGGTGTTCCAGTCCTCCACCCACTCCTTCTTCACCGGATCCCAGTAGCGCAACCGCAGCCCCTGGATGTTCTCGCAGAGGATCTCCTCGTCCCCTCCCCGATCGGGTTCATCGTCGATCACCGTCTTCTCCCGGCGGACGAGGTCGAGCTGGCCGGACTTCTCGGGATCGGGATCCTCGACCACCTTGTACTGGATGAGCGACTGGTCCGACTCGAAGGCGTTCTCGTAGAGCCGCTGGTGGGAGAGCGAGGTGAAGGTCAGGGTGTCCCGGTCGCCGGCGTTGTGGACGCCGGAGAAGAACGTGATCATCTGACGGTAGCGGACCTTGTCGTAGTCGTTCGACAGGAAGGCCATCGAGATCTCGCGAGCCATCCGGTCGACGGCGCCCCGGATCTCGATGTCCCGGTCGGCCTGCGCCTCGACCGCCTCCTTGAGCGCGTAGCTCGGCCCGAACGTCGCCCAGACGAGGCCGCCCATCATCGCGATGATCGCGATGGCGATGAGCGCCTCCAGGAGCGTGAACCCGCGGGACCTCAGGGGATCAACCCTCCGCCCATGACCGGCATCGCGCCGCCCAGGGTGCCCGGCTGCCCCGGGGTTCCGCTGCCCATGGGGTTCGTCGACTGGCCGTTGGGCGCCGCTCCGGCGGCGCTGGTCCCGGGCCCGGTGGCGTTGAGCACCACGAGGTGGGTCGTCACGGTCAAGCTGTCTTCCTTCTTGCCGTCCATCCAGCTCACGGTGAGGCGGACCTCCCGCACGCCCTGCTGGATCTGGTTCACGAGGATCTGCACCTGGGATTGGATCAACCCGTTGGCCGCCGAACCGAGGAGACCGCCGAGCCCGGCTCCGGTCGGATTGGACGGCGCGGAGCTCGCGGAGGAGCCGGCCGGCGAGGAGAGGCTCTCGGGGAGCTGAAGGCCGGAGAGGAGCGAAGACTGCCCGAGCAGCGACGCGAGGGGATTGCCGGCGAGGGGGTTCCCCCCGCTCCCGGAGGCTCCGCCAGCGCCCGGCGCGCCGCCCCCCATCGCGCCAGTGATCAGCGCGGTGAGCTGATCCACGGACTTCGTGAGGTCGGGCTTCAGGATCTGGGCCTTCCACTTGATGTCGGGGTGCTGCTCCTCGTCGAAGGCGCCGTCGATCTCCTTGTCGAAGTCGGAGAAGCCCTCCTCGTTGAGCTGCTCTTCCAGATCGACCATCTTGCTCCGGGCGAGCAGCGTGGCGAGGGTGAGATGGGAGCTGGCCTCGTGCAGCCGGGCCGCGCTGGCGTTGATGTCCTCGATCGCCACCAGGCCGAGTGCGAGGACGGCGAGCGCGACGGTGACCTCGAGCAGGGTGAAGCCGGCGGGCCTCATTCCTTGGGCACCTCGTCCTCGCCCGGGTCGATCCGCACCTTGCCGGTCAGCGGGCTCACCGCCAGGGTGAGTGCATCGTCGCCGTGCGCGAGCGCGATGTAGGCGCGCTCGACGTTGCCCTGGGGGAAGAAATACACGTAGGCGTCGCCGGCGGTGTACTTCTGCGTCTGGTGCGGGGTCCAGATCCAGGCGAAGTTCACCTCCGGCGGGAGCTGGACGCGGTGCACGTCCTCGTCCTGGTAACGGGCGAACGGGGTCTTGGCCTCGATCTTGGCCTCGATCGGGTTGTCGCGCTGCAATTCCTCCATCCGCTCCTGCTCCCGCTGCACGGCGGTCGCGTCCACGAAACGCTTGCCGTCCCGGCTCTCCTCCTGGATGGACGAGATGCGGGCCGCGCCGGCCGCGCACTCGGGCCAATAGGTCCGCGCGTCGAGGTCGAACGCCATCCGGCACGTCTGGCCCGAGAGGGCCGAGTGATCGTAGAGCGCGCGCAGCGAGCCGGCCAGCTCGCCGGCCGACGAGCGCATCCGCGCCCCGGTCACCGACTCGAGCCCCGGGACGACGATCCCCAGGGCCAGGACGAGGAGCGCCAGCGTGATCACGATCTCGAGCAGCGTAAAGCCGGAGCGCGACATCCGTCAGTTGCTGATGTCCGCGTCTTCGCCGTCGCCGCCGGGCTTGCCATCGGCGCCGTAGGACATGATGTCGTAGGTGTCCGGGTGCTTGGTCCCGGGCGAGACGTAGACGTAGTCGTTGCCCCAGGGGTCCTTCTTCTGATCGCCTTCGAGGAAGCCCTCCTGGTAGAGGGCCCCGAGCCCCTCGGCGGTGGTGGGGAACCGGCTGTGCTTGAGCTTGAAGAGGCGCAGTCCGTCGGCGAACCCTTTGATGTCCAGGGTCGCGGTCTGGACCTTGGCCTCCTGGAAGCGTCCCATGACCGCGACGCCGACCACCCCGGCGATCATGCCCAGGATGGCCACCACCACCATGATCTCGATGAGGGTCATGCCGCGGGCGGCCCGCGCTCCCTCGTACCTTCGTCTCCTTGCCACGTGCTTCTCCTTTCGGGTCACGCCGGACCCTTCCGCATTCTCCTGCCGCTTCGAGCTCGCTGTCACGGGACCTCCAGCCAGAGCCCGAGCGCCACCAGGACCCCGGCGAGCGCCACCAGGGCGAACGCCCCCGCCGCGCGGAGCCGCCGCTCGAGCTTGCCCCCGAACCGGTCCTGTCCGCTCGCGTCCAGGGGCATCAGTGGGCCGCCATGGTGTTCATCTGGAGGATGGGGAGGAGGATCGACATGACGATGAACGCGACCACGCCGCCCATCGCGACGATCATGACCGGTTCGAGCAGCGAGGTCAGCGCCGTCATCCGGGTCTCCACCTGCGCGTCGTAGGCATTGGCGACGTTCAGGAGCATCTCCTCGAGCTGGCCGGAGCGCTCGCCGATCGCCACCATGTGGTAGACCATCGGCGGGAATTCGCCGGAGCGGCGCAGGGGGGCCGCGATGCTCTCGCCCTCCTTGATCGCCTCGCGCGACTCCTCGATCACCCCCGAGAGGACCGTGTTCGTCACGATCGCCTTGACGATGTCCATCGAGGTGAGGAGCGGGACGCCGCTCTTGAGCAGCGTCGACAGCGTCCGCGAGAAGCGGGCGATGGCCAGCAGCCGGATGATCTTGCCGAAGATCGGCAGGTGCAGCGTGGTCCGGTCCCACCACGCCCTCCCCTTCTTGCCGCGGATGTAGGCCAAGAAGCCCCAGACGGAGAGCACCGCCAGGGTGAGGAGCGCGTACCAGTAGTCCCGCGCCGTGTCGGAGACGAAGATCAGGATTCGGGTGGGCAGCGGCAGGACCATCCTCATGTCCTGGAACATCGCGGTGACCTTGGGCACCACCACCGTCATCAGGATCCCCATGATGATCGTGCCGACGATCACCATGATGATCGGGTAGGCCATGGTCCCGATCACCTTCGATCGCAGGCGGGCCTGGGCCTCGGTGAAGTCGGCGAGCCGGATCAGCACGACGTGGAGGGCGCCCGAGTGCTCGCCGGCCCGGATCATGTTCACGAACAGGGTGCTGAAGACCTTCGGGTGCTGCGCCATCGCGTCCGCGAGGGTGGACCCCTCGTTGACCCTGTCCTTGACCGCCGAGACGACCCGCTTGAGTCGCTCGTGATCCACCTGTTCGATGAGCGCGGTCATCGCCTCGACGAGCGGGATGCCGGCGCCGACCAGCGTCGCGAGCTGCCGGGTCATCACCGCGATGTCGTCGGCGCTGATGCGGCCGGTGATGAACCGCTTCACGTCGACCTCGCCCGTGGCGCGGGCGTTCTTCTCCTGCTCCGCGGTCACCTCGGAGAGGAAGATCCCCTCCTTGCGCAGGAGGGCGCGCAGCCCCTTCGCGCTGTCCGCCTCGCGGATCCCGGCGACCGACTTGCCGGCGTCGGTCACGCCCTTGTACTCGAAGACCGGCATGGCCTAGACGATGTCTTCCTGGGTCACCGACAGGAGCTCGGCGATGGACGTGCTCCCGCGCAGGACCTTGGACGCGCCGTCCTGGATGAGGGTGCGCATCCCCTGGGCGATGGCCGTCTTCTTGATCGTGCCGGAGTCGACCTTGCGCAGGATGAGCTGGCGCACCTCGTCGGTGACCAGCATCATCTCGTAGATGCCGATGCGGCCCCGGTAGCCCGTGCCGTTGCAGGCCGGGCACCCCTTCTCCCGGTAGAGGCGGTCGACGCCGGCCTCGCGCAGCGAGTCGGGGCCGAGCCCGATCTCGGCGAGCGCCTCGGCCGTCGGCGCGTAGGCCTCGCGGCACTCCTTGCAGAGGACCCGGACGAGCCGCTGCGCGACACAGCCCATGAGGGACGAGGCGACGAGGAACGGCTCGACGCCCATGTCCACGAGCCGGGTCACCGCGCCGGGGGCGTCGTTCGTGTGGACGGTGGAGAAGACCAGGTGGCCGGTGAGCGACGCCTGGATGGCGATCTCCGCCGTCTCCAGATCGCGGATCTCGCCGACCATGATCACGTCCGGGTCCTGCCGCAGGAAGCTGCGCAGCCCCGAGGCGAACGTCAGGTCGATCTTCGGGTTCACCTGGACCTGGCCGATGCCCTTGATCTGGATCTCGACCGGGTCCTCCACGGTCAGGATGTTCAGCTCGGGGGTGTTGATCTGGGAGAGCGCCGCGTAGAGCGTCGTGCTCTTGCCCGAGCCCGTCGGCCCGGTGACCAGGATGATCCCGTGACTCCGGTGGATCAGGGAGTCCATGACCTCGAGCTGCTCGGTCGAGAAGCCCAGCTCGCCGAGGTCGAGCAGGACCGCGCTCTTGTCGAGCAGCCGCATGACGAGCCGTTCGCCGTGGGAGGTGGGCACGGTCGAGAGTCGGATGTCGATGTCGCGGCCGGCGAGCTTGATCCGGATCCGGCCGTCCTGGGGGAGGCGCGTCTCGGCGATGTTCAGGTTCCCCATGATCTTGACGCGCGAGGCGATGGCTTTCTGGAACCGCTTGGGGGGCTTGATCTTCTCCCGCAGGACGCCGTCCACCCGGAAGCGCACCGACAGCTCCCGCTCGAACGGCTCGATGTGGATGTCGGAGGCCCGCTCCTTCGCCGCCTGGAAGAGCAACGAGTTGACGAGCTTGATGATCGGCGCCTCGTCCTCCCCCGCGTCCAGGAGGTCCTGCGGCTCCTCCAACTCGTGGGCGAGGCTCGCGAGGTCTTCGCCCGCCATGTCGTCCATGAGCCGCTCGGCCTCGTTGGCGGCCCGGTCGTAGACCTGGTTGATGGCGTCGAGGACGGCCTGCGGGGGGGCGACGTGGGGCGAGACCGGCGCCTCCAGCAGCATCCGCGCCTCGTCGAGCAACGCGGTGTCGAGCGGATCGCCGGTCGCGAGCACGATCGTCTCCCCCTCGCGGCGCAGCGGCAGCACCTTCGCCTGCTTGGCGAAGTTGATCGGCAGCTTCTGGATCAGGTCCGTGGGGACCGCGTCGATCGGCAGGCGCGCCGAGAACGGCAGGTCGAGCTGGAGGGCGAGCGCGGAGAGGACCTGCTCCTCGGTGACCACCTTGAGGCCCACCAAGAGCTCCCCCAGCCGGCCGCCCTTCTCCGCCTGCTGCGCGAGCGCCTCGTCGAGCTTCTCCCGCGACAGCCCCGCCGTCTCGACGAGGATCTCGCCGAGCGGCCGGCTGCACGGCGAAGGCGGCGGCGGGATCGGCCGGACCTCCCGCATCCCGGGCGCCGTCCCGCCCGCTTCCATCGGGATCGAGCCGGGCATCTCCACGTTCGTGACAACCTCCGCGGCCACGCCGCCGTTCCGCTGCGTCTTAGTAACCACCGCCCGGCGCGGGCGCCGGAGGCGGCGCGGGCTCGAAGACCGCCCCCGGGTGCCGCCGGGCCTTCGGGTGGATGGTCCGCTCGCCGGCCTCGTCTCCGGAACCGCCGTTCTCGACCTTGTTCTCCTCCTTGCGCAGGCGCACGGTCATCTCCCCGAGCGGGCCGCTCTTGCGCTCGTAGTCGATCGGCACGTGGTAGACCGACGACTCGCCGTAGAAGCGCTCCACGAACTCCTGCCGTTCCTGGAGCTTCCTTTCGAAGATCTTCCGGAAGTCCGAGGAGTCACGGATGATGTAGGGGGTCAGGAAGAGGAGCAGGTTGACCTTCTGCTTCTTCGTCGTGTCGTAGCGGAAGAGCCAGCCCAGGACGGGGATGTCCCCCAGGACCGGCGTCTTGTTCGACGAGGTGACCACCCGGTCCTGCATCAGGCCGCCGATCACCACGGTCTCCTGGTCCTTGGCGACGATCACCGTCTTGGCCGCGCGCTTGGAGGTCGTCGGCCCAAGGATGGGATCGGTGCTCGCGATCTCCTCGGTCGACTCGTCCACGGTCAGCCGGACGAAGTCGCCGGCGTTGATCTGCGGCTTCAGCTTGAGCTTCAGCTCGACGTTCGTCCGCTGGATCTGCCCCATCGGCAAGGCGCCGCCGAGGGCGCCCAGGCCGCCCATCATCCCGAGCCCGCCCATCCCGCCGAGGCCGCCCATCCCGCCGAGCCCCCCCAGGCCGCCGAGCCCGCCCATGCCGGCCATGCCGAGCGCCGGGTTCATCCCGACCCCCGGCGCCCCGCCCAAGCCCCCGAGCCCGCCCATCCCGCCGAGCCCGCCCATCATCCCGAGCCCCCCGAGCCCGAAGCTGAAGCCGGACTGGAACGGCACGTTCTGGCCGACGGTGATTTCCGCCTCCTCGTTGTTCGTGGTCAGGATGTGCGGGGTCGAGATGACGTTGCTGTCGCTGCTCGTCTCCAGGGCCTGGAGCAGGATCGCGAAGGAGGGCAGCGGGAACCCGATGGCCTGACCGATGGCGGTGTTCGCCGGTCCCTGCAGGCCGGTCAAGAAGCCGCCAAGCGAGGCGAGCCCGGAGACGCCGAAGAGCGAGTTGATCCCCTGCGTGAGCGGGAACGGCTCGGCGCCGATCGGGATCGGGATGGGCTGACCGCCGTTGACTCCAGGGATGGTGGGGGTCGCGATGTAGTGGGAGGCGCCCCCGAAGTTCATGTCGTGCTCGAGGTTGACCTCCATGATGACCGCCTCGACGAACACCTGCCGCTGCGGCCGGTCGAGCTTCCCGATCACCTTCTCCAGGCTGTCGAAGTCGTTCGGGCCGGCGACGATCACCAGGGCGTTCGCCTGCTTGTCGGGGCTGATCTTCACCTGCCCCTCGAAGACCGATTGCTGGCCCTGGCCCGGCGGGCCGATCCGCCGGCCCTGCGAGACCCCGGAGATCAGGTTGGTGAGCGTCTGCGAGAGCTTCTCCGCCTCGGCGTTCTCCAGGTAGACGACGTGGATCTGTCCCTCGCCGGGGACCGGCACGTCGAGCTGCTGCACGAGCGCTTCGATCTGGTCGAAGGACTCCGCGCTCGCGATGACGACGAGCTTGTTGGTCCTCTCGTCGGGGATGATCTTCGTCAGGCGGACCGTCCTCTCGGTGGCCTTGCCGGGGGGCAGCGTCTCGCCGTGGACGCCATACGGCACGGTGATCGGCGAGGGGCGGTTCGCGCCCGGCCCCATCCGCCCCTTGTTCTGGGCCTGGAAGATGTTCTGGAGCTTGTCCGCGAGGTCCTGGGCCGAGCCGTAGACCACCTGGATGAGCCGGACCTCGTCCCCTCCGGAGGGGAGATCGAGCTGCTGGATGATCGTCTCCAGCCGGTGCATGTTGAGCGCCATGTCGGTGACGATCAGGAGGTCCGGCTGGTAGGTGCGGATCATCCCGTCCGGCCCCATCAGCTCCTGGAGGATCGGGTTCACCGCGTCGGGGTCGACGTGCTTGAGCCGGAAGAGCCGGGTCACGTACTGCTCGGTCTCGGGGTAGGCCTGATCGCCGACGAACGTCGGGACGGGCTTGCGCCGCGCGTCCCGCTTCTCGACGATCTTGTAGTACTTGCCGGTCTGGTAGATCGCGAGGTTGTTCGCGTCGAGGACGGCCAGGAAGGCGGCGAAGACCTCGTCGGCGGTGATGAACTCGGTGCCGTGCTTGGGGCCGATCAGGGTAATCCGGCCGTGGATGTTCTCCGGCACGATGAAGAGCTTGCCGGTGATGTCCGCGATCTGTTGGACGAGGTCGGCGATCTCGGCCTTGTCGAAGTTGAGCTGGTACTTGTGATCCTTGCGGATCACCTTGTCCTTGCCCTTCTCCTTGGGGTCCCCCGGGGAGGAGGAGGAGGGCCCGATCAGGGTGCCGGGCGGCGGGGGCCGGCTCGTGTCCACGGAGATGCCGGTCGGGAGCCGCGGCGGGAAGAAGCGCGTCCGCGGGGCGCGCAACGCCTGCCCCACCGCTTGCGCCCGCGCCGCCGCCGGGGAGGCCGCCACGCCGAGGAGGAGGAGGACGGCCGCCGCCGCGGACTTACTGGATCGCATAGTGGTAGTTCGTGCTCTGGCCGCCCCGCTCGATCTGGAGGTCGAGCGCGCCGGCGTTGCGCAGCTTGGTGTACGCTTCGAGGGCCTTGTCTGGGCTGTCCATGTCGTAGCCGTTGATCCTCTGGATCACGTCGCCGTTCTGGATGCCGATCTTCGAGTAGAGGCTGTCCGGGCGGACGGAGAAGAGCTTGAACCCGTTGGCCCGTCCGTTCTTGAACGACGGCACGATCCGGGCCTGCATCGCGAGGTCGTTCAGGTTCGCGAGCGCGTTGTTCACGGTCGAGCGCTCGATCTGGTAATGGCGGTCGTCGATCCGGCGGATGCCCGCGCCGAGGTCCGCGGACTTCCCTCCCGCCGGCGCGGCCGGACGGCCCCAGGCAGGCCGCGCGCTCCCCGTGCCGGAGGGCTGGTTGTCGATGAACTCACGCCGGCCGTCGTTCATGACGATCACCCAGGGCGTGTCCGGGTGCTCGTCGGCCGGCCCCTCGATGTCGACCACGGTCGCCCCCATGAACGGGTCGCCGACCATGTAGACGGAGGTCTGGTTCTGATCGAGGTCGCGCAGGCTGGCGAGCGACCACTGGGGCCGGTTCGCGAGGGCGGTGCCCATGAGCTGCGAGTGGAGGCTCGTCCGGACGGGGGCCGAGGAGTTGTCGACGTCCTTGGCCTTCTCGGCGGCGTCCTTCTCGACCTCCGCCGCCTCGGGCAGCTTCATGCCCATCATCCTCGCGAAGGCCTCTTGCGAGATCGGCTCGGACACGAGGGCGCTCACCGGCGCGCGGTAGTCGAGGACCGCGTGCGGGGGAGGGCGGATCTTCTCGGCGGCGACGAGGTTGACGGTCCGCGCGGACAGGTAGCTCCCCGCAAGCAGGAACGACAACGTCACGGTCCAGAAGTAGCGTTCGAGGCCGACTTGGAGGGCTCTGGGCATGGCTCCTTCTGCCGACGAAGCAAGCAACGTGCCAGCGGCCGGCGCAGCTAGGAAATGGCGCGGGTCGAACCAATTCCCGCGATCGTCCATTCCAGGCCCCCTTCCGGCCAGGGATCGCCCGGCCCCCCCACCGCCATTTTGTCAGCCCCTCTCGGATCGCCCGCCGGCCCCGCTGCCAAAATGGCAGACGACCGGCAGCGAACGGGAGGTCTACGCCGCGGCCCACTTCGACAGCGCCCCCCTGCCCCGGGGACTGCCGACCCGCCGCAGTCTCGGGATCTTCGCGTCGCGCGCCTGGAAGATGGCCGACGAGATGACCGCCGGCTTGCGAGAGGCCAGCTCCGGGTAGGTCGCCGTCATCCGTTTCTTGATCTCCGCCACCGTCAGGGCGCGGGGCGCCGCGCCCTGGAGCACCTCGATGATCGCGTCCATCAGGCCGATCTTCCGGCCGACGACGCCACCGGCCGCGGGGCCGGCGGCGGGCCGCGGCGCCGGGGTCGCGGCCGGGCGGGCCGGCTCGGGCCTCGCGCCGGCGACGCCGAGGACCGCGCGCAGCAGCGTCCTCTCGCCCTCCAGCGCGCCGATCTCCCCCTCGATCTCCGTGATCCGTGCCGCCGCCTTCACTCGATCGATCCATCCGTACATGAAACCCTCCTCAAGGTGCAGGTGCCTCCGTGACCCAACCCAACCGGTGGAGCTGAACGGGATCGAACCGTCGACCTCCTGAATGCCATTCAGGCGCTCTCCCATCTGAGCTACAGCCCCAAGAACTCTACCTCGCCGCGTCCAGCCCTTCGCGGAGGATCGCGTCGACCTGCCGGCTCTCCGCTTCGATCCGTCCCTCCGTCTCCCGAATCCGCCGGACGAGCCCCGAGAGCTCCTCGGGGACGGGGAGCCGATCGGCGAGCATCAGGTTCAGCGCCTCCTCACCCAGTTCGAGGACGAGCCGCTCGCGGTCCTTGCGCAGGAAGGTGGAATCGAGCTTGATCTTCCCGATCTGCGACGAGCGGACCACCGCGTCGCGGACCCTCCCGAGCGCGCCCGCCATCCGTCCAAACAGGTCGTCTTTCTTCTCCACGGGCGCGTTTCGTAACAGAGGGAGGGCGACTCGTCAATTGGGCTCTTCGGCGCAAGCAGTGGCTCGCTGACCCTTATGAAACCATGAGACCTGCGGGGAGAGCCTCCGCTTTGCGCCTCCTGGCTTCCTGCGGGTCTCTTCGATGGCCATTCCCTTTCCGAGCGGTGAACGGCTGCCGCCGCGCGGCCCGCGCGCGGTGAACGGTTCCGCACAACGGACCCATTGGATCTTTTTGAGCCTTCATGGATGGAGGTGGGGTGAAAACGGGATCCCGTGACAGCCATCGTGGAGGAGACAGACAAGCGCCTGGAATCACGGGCGAATCCGGCCGTCGCGGCGCCGGCCCGAAGCGACGCGGAGGCGGATCGAAGCGATCCCGAGGTTGATCGAAGCCATGCGGCGGTGGATCGAAGCCATGCGGCGCCGGATCGAAGCCATGCGGCGCCGGATCGAAGCCATGCGGCGGTTGATCGAAGCCATGCGGCGGTTGATCGAAGCCATGCGGCGGTTGATCGAAGCCATGCGGCGGCGCATCGAAGCCATGCGGCGCCGGATCGAAGCGATCCCACGCCGGATCGAGACGATCCACCCCGGGATACGCCGCGCGCGGGAGGAGCTCGGCCCCCCCGACCGCGCGTCAGGCGCCATCCGGCGCTCCGCCATCGCCCCAGGGAGCCGGCAGCCCTAGGGCCCTTGACCTCGCCCCCTCCGGCGCGGGACGCTCATCGCCATGGAGCCCGCGGACCTCGTCTTCTGGCGCCTGCTCCTCCTCGGCGCCGCCACCGGGACTTTCCAGACGCTCTTCGCCCGCGAGTACCTCGCGGCGTTCGCGGGGAACGAGTCCGCGCTCGCTTCGCTGCTCGGGCCCTGGCTCGCGCTGACCGCGCTCGGGGTCGCGATCGGGCGGCGCACGGGCTCGCTCGCGCGGGGGGAGCCTGCCCCTCCCCGCGACGGTTCCGCCTGGTTCTTCGCGGTGGGGCCGCTCTCGGCGCTGGCCCTCGCCGGCGCGCGGCTCCTGCCGCGGCTCTTCACGGGGGGCGCCGCGCCGGGCGGGCTCTGGGCGCTCTCCTCGGCGGCGCTCCTGCTCGCCCCGGCCTGCCTCTCTGCGGGCGCGGCCTTCGGGGCGGCCACCTCCCGGGCCTCGCCGGGGCCGCGGGCGGCCGAGACGCTCGGGCGCGGCTACGTCGGCGAGGCGATCGGCAGCGCGGCCGCGGGCGCGGCGCTCTCGCTCCTCCTGCTCGGCCGCGTGCCGCCCTTCGCGCTCGCGGGCGGCGCGGTCGCGCTCTCGACGGCCGCGGCGGTCCTCGGGTCGTCCCGCGCCCTCGCGCTCCCGGGGGTCGCACTCGCCGCCGCCCTCCTGCCCGCGGGCCCCTTCCTCCTCCGCCACCAGGCGAGCTTCCTGGCCGGCGCGACCGAGGAGCCGTCGGCGTACGGATCCGTCGTCATCGCGAAGCACGACGGGCAGACGACGGTCTTCGCCGACCGCCTGCCCGCCGGATCGAGCGGGGAGCGGTTCGCAGCGGAGGAGGCGGCGCTGCCGCTCGCCTTCGTCGGCGACCCCGGCAGGGTCGCCCTCATCGGGACGGCGCCGATCGGGACGGTCCGGCAGGCGCTGCGCCAGGGGGCCCGGCGCGTGGACGTGCTCGTCGAGGATCCGGCGCTCGCGGCGGCGCTCCGGTCGGCGTTCCCGGACGAGTACGCGGACCCGCGCGTGCGCCTCCTCGCCGGCGACGCGCGCCGCTTCCTCGTCGCGGCCGGCCACGCCTTCGACGCGATCCTCCTGCGCACCCCCGAGCCCTCGACCGCGCAGCAGAACCGCTTCTACACCGCGGAGTTCTTCGCCGCCGCCCGCGACGCGCTCCGCCCGGGCGGCCTCTTCGCGCTCGCCCTGCCGGGCTTCTCCGAGTACGCGGCCCTCCCCCGCCGGCGGCTCTACTCCTCGGTCCGCGCGACGCTCGGCACGGCCTTTCGCTCGGTGCGCCTGCTCCCCGCGGGCGAGACGCTCTTCCTGGCCGCGCCCGAGGAGGGGCGACTCGCGCGGCCCGACCCGGCCGGCGCGATCTCCGCCGTGCTCGCCCGCCGCGGGGTCGCCCCCGTCCACGTGACGCCCGCGACGCTCGCCGTCCTCCTCTCCCCCGAGCGGCTCGCGGAGGCGGCCCGCTGGTCCTCGCTCGCCGAGCCGATCAACCGCGACCTGCGGCCGACGACCTACCGCCTCGCGCTCGATCGGATCCTCGACGAATTCGGCGACCTCGGGGAGGGCGCGCTCCTCGTGCTGGCCGCCGCCCTCGCCCTCGGCGCGCTGCTCGCCTTCGGCCCGCGCTCGCGGCCGGTGGAGCTCGCGGTGCTGACGAGCGGCGCCGCGGGCCTCTCGGTCGAGCTGATCTCGATGCTCGCCTACCAGATCGCGACCGGCGCGCTCTACCGCGAGCTGGGGCTCCTGCTCGCCGCGTTCATGGCCGGCGCGGCCGCCGGGGCCCGCCTCTTCGCGCGCCGCGGCCGCTTCCTCCTCGCGGGCGACGCGCTCCAGGGGCTCCTCGCGGCGGGGCTCGCGCTGCTGCTCCCGCGCCTCGTCGGGAGCCCCCTCGCGGCCCGCGTCGCGCTGCCGGCCGCCGTCGCCGCCGCGGGGTTCTTCGCCGGCGGGCAGTTCGCCGCGGCCTCCCGCGCGCTCGCGCAGCCGCGCTCGCTCTACGCCGCCGACCTGCTCGGCGCGGCCGTCGCGGCGCTCGTGACGCTCCTGTTTCTCGTCCCGGCGCTGGGGCTGCCCGGCGCCCTGGTCGCGGTGGCGGCGATCAAGGTCGGGAGCGGCGCGGCGCTCCTCTCGGCGCGGCCCCGCGCGGCGGCGGGGGGCAGCCCCCTCGCGCCGCTCGTCCCGCTCTCCCTCGCCGGCTTCGTCCTCGCCGTCGCGGCCGACCCCACGGAGGTCCCGCTCTACGCCGCGGCGTTCAGCGTCGGCTACCGGGCGGCGGCGTGCGCCCTCCTCGCGGGCGTCCTGCTCGCCGCGTTCACGCCGCGCCGCGCGCGGGCCGCCTTCGCCGCGCTCGCCCGCCGCCTGGAGCCGCTGCGGCGCGCGACGGGCCTCGCGTGGGCGCGCCTCGCGACGTTCGTCCTGCTCCTGCCCATCGCCGCCTTCCCCGTGGGCCGCTGCTACTTCCAGATCCCCTTCCTCTTCTGCCACGTCTGCCCGCGCCGCTGCCCGTTCGGGGTCTTCCGCCCGTATGCCGTGCCCGTCGCGCTCCTCGGGAACCTCGGCGACCGCCGCTTCTGCGAGCGGGTCTGCCCCCTGGGGAGCGCGCAGGCGGCCGTCGAGAGCGTCCGCCCCGGGCGGGCGCGCCGGCGGCCGGCGCTCGCGAAGGTGCGGCTCGCCGTCCTCGTCTTCGCCGCCGTGGCCTACTTCCTCGTCGAGCGCGGCCACGGCCCGGGCCTCGAAGGGACCGGGCTCTACGCCGTGCTGGCCCGCGGCGCGTTCCTCCCGTCCCTCTGGGTGATCACCGCCATGGCCCTGCTCCTGCTCCTCGCCCTGTTCGTGCGCCGCCCGTTCTGCGACGCCCTCTGCCCCATCGGCGCGGCCTCCTCGCTCCTCGCCCCGGTCGAGGAGGGGCTCGTCCGCCTCCGCCTCCCGCGGCGCGAGCCCGCCCCGGAGGGGCCATGAGGCGCGCCTTCCTCAAGAAGTGCGCCGCGGCCGGCGGCCTCGCGCTGCTCGGCCCCTCCGCGTGGAAGGAGCTCTTCATGGGCGAAGGCGCGCCGGGGCTCGACATGGGGTTTCGCGACGACGCGCCCGAGAAGCTCGACCGCTTCTCGCGGCCGGCGGCCTTCGCCGTGCGCAGGGGGAGGCTCGTCCAGTGCGTGCTCTGCCCCCACGCCTGCATCCTCGGCGAGAACGATCGCGGCTACTGCCGCACGCGGGTCGTGAAGGACGGCGTGCTCCAGACCGTCGCCTACGGCAACCTCTGCACCGCGGCCCTCGACCCGGTGGAGAAGAAGCCGCTCTACCACTTTCTGCCTGGCCGGCCGATCCTCTCGGTGGCCATCGGCGGCTGCAACCTGCGCTGCCTCAACTGCCAGAACTGGGAGATCTCGCAGAGGCGGCCCGCGGAGGTGGCCGAGCAGGAGGCGTTCCCCGAGGAGCTGGTGGAGCTCGCCGTCCGGCGGAAGATCCCGCTGCTCGCCTACACCTACTCCGAGCCGATCGTCTGGTACGAGTACGTCCGCGACACGGCGGCGCTCGCGCGCAGACGGGGGCTGCGCAACGTCCTGGTGACCGCGGGGTTCATCCATCCGCGGCCGCTGCGCGAGCTCTGCCCGTCCATCGACGCGGTGACGCTCGACGTGAAGGCGCTCACCCCCGCGCTCTTCCGCCGGATCTCGACCGCCCGCGTCGAGCCGGTCCTGCGCGCCCTCCGGATCCTCCGGGAGGAGGGGGTCTGGGTCGAGGTGAGCTTCCTGATGGTGCCGACGCTCTCCGACTCGCCGGACGAGATCGGCCGCTTCGCCGGCTGGGTCGCCGAGAACCTCGGACCGGGGACGCCGCTGCACCTCCTCCGTTTCCATCCGGCGAACCGACTCCTGCAGCTCCCGCCGACGCCGATCGAGGAGATGGAGCAGGCGCGGCGGCGGGCCCGCGAGTCCGGCCTCGACTTCGTCTACCTGGGCAACGTGGCGGGCCGCGAGGCCGGCTCGACCTACTGCCCCCGCGACGGCCGGCTCCTCATCGAGCGCGACGGCATGGAGGTCGTCGAGAACCACCTCGTCGGCGGCCGCTGCCCCTGCGGCGAGGTCATCCCCGGCGTCTTCACCTAACCCCTCAAGGAGCCATCGGATGGAGCCCACGAGACCGAACGCGCCGGAGCGCCGGGAGGCAGGCTCCCTCTCCATCGATCGCCTCCCGCCTCTGCGCCCCTGCGCGCCGTCCCACCTCCGGGGAGGCGCCCGGCCGCCCCGGCGCCTCCCCGGCCTGCTCCTCGCGCTCCTCGGCCTCGCCTGCAGCCGCCAGAAGGCCGCCGCCGCGCCCTCCGGTCCCCGGCTCGATCGGACCCTTTCGGCCCCCGAGGGACGCTTCGAGCTGCTCGCGGGCGAGCAGGAGGCGCTCCTCGGGCTCGCCCGCCGGGCCGTCGCCGCCGCGGCCGCCGGCGGCGAGCCGGTCGCGCCCGACGCCGAGCTCCTCCGCCGCTTCCCGCGGCTCGCCGCGACGCGGGCGGCGTTCGTGACCCTCAAGGAGGGGGGGGAGCTGCGCGGCTGCATCGGGAGCCTCGTCGCGCACGAGCCGCTCGCCGCGGACGTCGCCCAGAACGCCCTCTTCGCGGCGCGCTACGACAGCCGCTTCACGCCGGTCCGCCCCGAGGAGGTGGCGGGGATCGAGATCTCGATCTCGGTCCTCGACGTCCCGCGGCCGCTCCCGCTCGCGGGGGAGGCCTTGCTCGTCGCCCTCGCGAAGGACCATCCCGGCGTCATCCTCGACGTCGGCGGCCGCCGCTCGACGTTCCTCCCCGAGGTCTGGGAGGAGCTCCCCGCGCCGGCGCCGTTCCTCGCCGCCCTCTGCCGCAAGCAGGGCTCGCCGGAGGATTGCTGGCGGCGGCCGGAGGCGCGCTTCCAGAGCTACGGCGCGCAGTACTTCGGGGAGGAGAGGAGGCGATGAGCGCCGGGCCCCTGGAAACCCCTCCGGCCCTCCGCTACATTCCCGGGCTCCCCCGTCCTCCCCTGGTGAACCATGCAGCCTGGACCTGAAGCTCGTCTCCTCGCGCCGCTCCTCCTGAGCCTCTCCGGCTGTTGGGTGAGCTCCCAGCACGGCGACATCATCGATCAGCGCCTCCAGGCGCTCGAGGCCGACAGCCAGGACCAGAGGAAGGCCATCGCCGATCAGGAGCGGCGGCTCCTCGCGAAGATCGAGCAGACGCGGGCGGCGCTCGACCGGCTCAACAGCGGGACGCATCGCTCGGGCGCCGACCTCGACGCGCGGCTCGACGATCTGACCGAGAAGCTCCACGAGCTGCAAGGGGAGCTCTCCGAGGCGCTCCACCACCTCCAGGGTCTCGCCGCGGCCCAGAAGGCCAACTCGACCGAGGTGGACCAGAAGCTCGCCGCGGCGCTGGGATCACAGGCCCTCGCGCAGGTCGACGCCCGGGAGAAGGCGATGAAGCTCGCGCCGCCGGACCGCGCGGGGCTGTTCGCGGTCGCCTTCCAGCAGTACGGGGCGGGCGCTTACGAGGTGGCCGGGCAGCTCTTCCAGGAGTACCTGCGGCGCTATCCGAAGGACGCGAAGGACGGGGACGCGCAGTTCTTCGTCGCGGAGTCGTCGTTCCACGCCGGGCAGTACAAGCAGGCCGCCCTGGGGTACCAGAAGGTCGTCGACGCGTATGGCCGGAGCGACAAGGTCTGCGACGCCCGCCTCGGTCTGGGCGCGAGCCTCGCGGCGCTGAAGATGCGCCCGGAGGCGAAGCTCGCGTATCAGGAGACCTTGCGGCGCTGCGGCGGGAAGATCGCGGTGGCGAGGCAGGCCCGGCACGCCCTGGCCGCCCTGGGGAGCCATCGGTCCGCCAAGCACCGGCGGCGCTGACCTCGCGGCGCGGATCGGCGTAGAATCTCCTCACGGATGAACGAGACGGAGCAGGACGGGCTGTCGCGCCTGGGCGACGGGGCGGGGGATCGCCTGCTGCGGCACCTGCTCCACGCCGCGCACGACGGGATCGTCGTCGCGGGCCCGGACGACGTCGTGCAGATCTTCAACCCGGCGGCCGAACGGCTGTTCGGCCGGCCTGCCTCCGGCGTCATCGGGTCGCTCCCGCTCGATCGGCTCTTCCCCCCGGGGGCGTGGACCCACCTGCGCCG
The DNA here is from genome assembly GCA_021807105.1 of Myxococcales bacterium. Classification (GTDB taxonomy): domain Bacteria; phylum Myxococcota; class Myxococcia; order Myxococcales; family JAKAPL01; genus JAKAPL01. Next base: position 40,087 of record JAKAPL010000010.1, read on the forward strand.
CCATCTCTCGCGCGCGAGCGGCGGCCCGATCGAGGCCGAGGCGCTCGACGCCTCCGGCGATCGCGTCCCGATCGACCTGTCGCTCCAGCCGCTGGCCGGCGCCGGCATGGCCTGGATCGTCTGTGGCCTGCACGATCGGCGCCCCCGGGCCGCGCTCGAGGAACGTCTCGCCCGCGCCGAGACGCAGCTCCGGATGGGGCTGCGCCCGGCGATGCTCTCCGAGCTGGCGGCGGCGGTGGCCCACGAGCTGAACCAGCCGCTCACCGCGATCTATGGGAACGCGGAGCTGGTCCGGCGGAAGATGGTCGAGGGGACGCCGGAGGCCGCGCGGCTCGACTCGCTGCTGGCGGAGGCGGACCGGATGGCGGAGGCGATCCGCAGGATCGGCAGCGTCACGCGGTACGCGACGAAACCCTACGTCGGCCAGTCGCGGATCATGGATCTCGACCGGCCTGGCGACACGGGGCCGCGAGACCCTCCGGACGGCGAGGAGCCGTAGGCGATCGTCGCGCTCGGCCCGGGCCCCCTGGCGGGCTCCTGCCCCCCGGCGTTCCCCCGATCGGCTTCCCCCGGTCAACCCGGGTATACTCCCCCGGTGGCCGACGTTCCCGAGCTCCTCGCGGAGGGCGAGGACGAGAGCACGCGGGCGGACGAGGACCCACGTCCCGTCGCGCCCCGCCCCGCGCCCGCCGGCCGCGACCGGACGGTGCGAATCGAGCTGCGCACGCGCCTCTCGGTCCGGCGCTGCAAGCTCGCCGTCGAGGCCGGACCGCAGGCGGGGCTCACGCTCGTCACCGAGAAGCCGGAGATCCGGATCGGGACGTACCCGACCAACGACCTCGTCCTGTCCGACCCGGCCTGCTCGCGCCACCACTGCGAGATCCGTTACACCGACCAGGGCTACCTGCTCACCGACCTCGACTCGACCAACGGGACGTTCGTCGACGGCAAGCGCGTGGGGCGGGTCTTCCTCGCCGCGGGGGCGAGCCTGTCGCTCGGCACGACGATCGTCTCCTTCTCCCCGCTCGACGAGGAGATCGCGGTCGAGCCCGCGGGCGAGGGGCAGCTCGGCGGGATGATCGGCCGCTCCCTCCGGATGCGGCAGATCTTCGGCCTCCTCAAGAAGATCGCGCCGATGGATGTCTCGGTCGTGCTCCAGGGCGAGACCGGGACGGGCAAGGAGCTGGCCGCGCGCGCCATCCACGACCTCTCGCCGCGCAAGAAGGGGCCGTTCGTCGTCCTCGACTGCGGCGCGGTGCCCCCGAACCTCATCGAGAGCGAGCTCTTCGGCCACGAGAAGGGCGCGTTCACCGGCGCGATCGGCAGCCGCGAGGGGGCGTTCGAGCGGGCGAGCGGAGGGACGATCTTCATGGACGAGGTGGCCGAGCTGCGCCTCGATCTCCAGCCGAAGCTCCTGCGCGTGCTCGAGAACCGCGAGCTGCGCCGCGTCGGGGGCAACGAGACCATCGGCGTCGACGTCCGGGTCATCGCCGCGAGCAACCGCGACCTCGCCAAGGAGGTCGCCGCCGGCGCCTTCCGCGAGGATCTCTTCTTCCGCCTCTCGGTCGTCCAACTGGAGCTGCCGCCGCTGCGGCTGCGCAAGGACGACATCCCGCAGATCGTGCGCGCGGTGCTCGGGGACCCGGAGACGGTCGCCCGTCACGGGCCGAAGCGGCTGACCGACCGGGCGATGGCGGCGCTCGGGGCCTACGCGTGGCCGGGCAACGTGCGGGAGCTGATCAACGTGCTCTCCCATGTCCTCACCTTCTCCGAGGGGGCGGAGGTGGACCTCCCCGCGCTGCCCGCCCGGCTCGTCGGCCCGCAGGCCGCGGCGCCCGTCCCGTTCAACGAGCACCTCTCGTTCAAGGACGCGAAGGAGCAGCTCCTCGCGGCGTTCGAGAAGGAGTACGTGGCGAGCGTGCTCAAGCGGTGCGGGGGGAACATCAGCGAGGCGGCCCGCCAGAGCGGCCTGCACAGGAAGAGCGTCGAGCGGCTGGCGAAGAAACATGGCCTCGACGCCCGGGCGATGAAGGAGTGAGCCCGCCGGGGCGGCCTGCGGGCTGTCCCCCTCTCTTCACGCGGCGAGGCGGCGGCGCGATCCCCGAACGGGATCCTCGACCGGAGGCGGGCTCCTCCTCACGGCCCCCGCCGCAGGATGAGCGGGTCCGCGCCCATGGCCTCCCCGGTGATCGCCCCCGCCGCGTAGAGGCCGGCGTCCGCGCCCCCCGCGATCGCGTGGATCGAGAGCGTCAGGATCGGCAGCGGCTCCGGCGTGTAATAACCGTCCAGCCCGTCGAGGAGGGTCGGATCCGCCGGGCAGTACGCCGGGTTCGGGCAGGAGGCGATCGCGATCGCGTCGCACTGGGCTTGCCCGAGGATCGACGCCGCGAGGACGCGGCCGGTCTCGGGCTCGGCGACCGCGGTGAGCGCCGCGGCCGCGGGGAACCCGGGCAGCGGGGCGAGCCCGCCGTCCGCGAGCGCATACGCCGTCGCGTTGCCGCAGCCGTCGTCGCCGACCACGACGAGGTCGCCCGCCGGCCCCTCCGCGAGGTCGGAGAGCTGCCCGCCGTCGAGCGCCGCGATCTCCTCGTAGCCGCCGTCCCCCCGGACGAGCAGCCGCGGCCCACCCGTCCCCTGCGCGAGCAGGTAGACCGGCCCGCCCGCCGCCCCCACCAGCCGGAACGGCCGCGCGATGTCCGCCGGCAGCCCCTCCGCGACCACGCCCCCGTCCGGGATCACGTGCAAGGCGACGCCATGGGTGAAGGTCGGGTCGACGCCGACCGCGACCTCCTCGCCGGGCGCGAGCCGGAGGACGGAGAGGAGCGAGCCGGTCGCCGGGCCGCCGTCGAGCGCCACCGGGACGAGACCTCCATCGATCGTCCCGGCGAGCAGAAGCCCCGTGCCCGCGTCCGACCGGCCGGCCGCGAGCAGGTCGCCCGCCGTGTTCGCCCAGACCCCGTAGAGCGCCTCCGAGACCTCGCTGCCCGCGACCGGCGTCCACGCGGGGGCCGGGCCGGCCGAGCGCGTGACCACCACGCCGTGGCCCTTGCCGTTGCCGGCCGCGACGAGCACCTGCGCGCAGGGCGCGGCCAGCGAGTACAGCTCGGAGACCTCGCCCGTGACGACCTCCTCGACCCACGGGCCCGGGGGCGGCGATCCGCCGTCCCCGGAGGAGGCACCGCCGCTCGCGCCCCCGCTGCTCCCGCCGCTCGCGCCCCCGCTGCTCCCGCCGGACACGCAGGGGTCGCCCGCGTCCGTCTCCAGAAAGAGCGGCAGGCAGAGCCCCGAGGTCGGGTCGCAGGTCGCGACCGTGTACTCGACGCCGTTCGGACAGGTCACCGTGCAGCAGGGGACCGTCACCGAGCAGGAATCGCCCTCGTTCGCGCACGACGCGCCGCTGCTCCCTGACGAAGAGGAGGATCCCACGTCGGGGAGCCCCGCGTCCCCGGCCGGCGCCGCCCCCGCGTCGCCGCCGGGGGCTCCCCCCGGCGCGTAGCCTCCGGTGCAGCCGGTGAGGGTGAAGGCTCCGAGGAGGGCGATGGAAGAGGCGACGGATCGAATCATGTCGGGCCATCCTAGTCGCCCTTGGAAGAGAACGAAAACCGGCGAGGCGCGGGAGGCTCGTCGCGCGTCGATCCCCGCGCTCGCCCGTGGTCTGCCTGCCGGGCGCCGCTGGAGGGCCGCCTCCGCGCGCGACGCCGCCCGGCCCCGCGGCCCGCGGGATCCCATGGGCGAGGGTTTGACGGGGGGCCGGCGCGGGGCTCGCCCGGTGGTCATGCCCACCCGCGGTCCAGGCAATGGGCCGCCCCCTCGCCTGGAAGCAGTTGACCCCGGCGGCCCCGGCAGCCGATGATTCCCCCGTGAGCCCATGGATGCCCGCCGAGGCGCCGCCTCTCGCCCCTCGCTGGGCTGGGGTGCGCCGTTTCGCCTCGAAGACGGCGGCCGTGGCCATACTCGCGGGCGTCGGGGTGGGCGCCGGAGCCCTGCTCACGCCGGGCCTCGCGGGGCAGCGCATCCCGTACGACGACCGGAGTCTCGGCCAGATTGCGACGACCACCGTCAAGGCGACCCGGGACTACGACATCCCCGACGAGGAGACGACGGCGAAGAAGCGCGAGGACGCCGTCGCCCAGGTCCGACCCGTCTACGACCTCGACGGCACGGTCCTCCCGGAGGTCGACAGCCGCGTCCGCGACGCCTTCACGTCCATGCGCGCCGCCCTCGCTCCGGCGCCGGCCGGTGCGGCCACCGACGCGCCGGAGAAGCCCGTTCGGCGGCCCGCGCCCCCCCCGCCGGCCGTCCTCGAAGCGCTGCGCGGCGCGTTCGTCGCCAAGCTCCAGGCGTCGGTCGACCCGCGCGACTTCGAGATCCTGGCGCGCGAGGGCTTCTCCCCGGACGCCGAGAGGATGGTGCTGGACCTCGTGGCCCGCGAGATGGCGGTGCGGCCCGACGTGGCGCGGCTGCTCGTCTCGGACCGGGATCTCCTCGGCAACGACCGCGAGCGCGGCATCTTCGTGCGGCCGCTGCCGGGGGGGGCGCCGGGGGGGGAGGTGGTCACCGACCTCGATTCGATCCGCGACCTCGCCGCCGCGCGGGTGGACCTCGAACGGGCGGCGTTCGACCTCCCCGGCACGTTCACCCCTGCGGTGCGCCGGGCGCTCGCGCGCCTCTCGCGCGGGGCGCTCCGGCCGAACTTGACCTACGACTCGGCGGAGACCGAGCGGCGGCGGCAGGACGCCTTCCACGGGGTCAAGCCCGTGGTCATCCAGATCAAGAAGGGGGAGAAGATCATCGGGGACGGAGAGCGGATCGAGGAGCGCCACCTCCTCGAGTTCCGCGGCATGCGCGCCCAGGCCCGGCCGGAGGACATCGCCCAGGCGCGGCTCGGCGGCGGCCTCTTCGCGGCGCTGCTCGTGCTGCTCGCCTACCGCTTCGGCCGGCGGCAGCTCCGCCGCTTCGCCCCGCGGCGCAAGGACGCGCTCTTCCTTGGGCTGCTCCTCCTGTCGAGCCTGCTCCTCGCCGCGCTGCTGACGACGGCCGGTCAGACGGTCACGGGGCGCGCGGGCTGGCTGCCGGTCGACGCCTTCGTCTACGCCATCCCGGTGGCCGCGGGGGCGATGCTCGTGCGCCTATGCCTCGGCCCCGAGCTGGCCCTGCTCTTCGCGGTCGTCGCCGGCGCGCTCTTCGGGATCCTGGAAGGGGCGTCGCTCTCCTTCGCCCTGTTCGCGATGGCGGGTTCGATCCTGGCCGCCGACCGGGTGGGGCGGGCGGCGAGCCGGGCCGGCGTGATGCGCGCGGGGCTGTGGGCGGGGGTGGGCAACAGCGGGCTGATCGCCTGCTTCGCCCTCTTTGGCGGGAGGCTCTGGACGCCGGGCGCCGGGGCCGAGATGGCGGCCGGGCTCGTCGGCGGCGCGATCCTCTCCCCGATCCTGACCCTCGCCCTCATCCCCGCTGCGGAGGGGATCTTCGCCTACACGACCGATCTGCGGCTCGCCCGGCTCGCCAACCTGAACCACCCGGCGCTCAAGGAGCTCATCGTCAAGGCGCCGGGCACCTACCACCACAGCATCATCCTCGGCAGCCTCGTCGAGGCGGCGGCGGAGGCCATCGGCGCGAACCCGCTCCTCGCCCGCGTCTGCGCCTACTACCACGACATCGGCAAGGGCAAGAACCCGCTCGCCTTCGGCGAGAACCTCAAGGGAGAAGGGCGGCACGAATCGCTCTCGCCCGAGGAGAGCGCCGACCTCATCCGCAAGCACGTCCAGGACGGCCTGGACCTCGCGAGGCAGCACCGGCTGCCGCGGGCCGTCGCCGACGCCATCCGCCAGCACCACGGGACGCGGCTCGTCGGGGACTTCCTGGAGCGCGCGCGGGAGCGGCGCGGCACGTCCGAGGTGGATGCCGGCCCCTTCCGGTACGACGGCCCCAAGCCGTCGACCCGGGAGACGGCGCTCGTGATGCTCGGCGACGGGGTCGAGGCGGCGAGCCGCTCCCTGCCACGCACGGGCGGCGAGGAGCTGGCCGCCCTCGTCCGCGAGGTCATCCGCGACGTCGTGGCCGACGGGCAGCTCGATGGCAGCGACCTGACGCTGGGCGAGCTGGAGTCGATCGGGCGCAGCTTCACGCAGACGCTCGCCGAGCTGCAGCACGCGCGCCCGACCGCAGGGGCCGGTCCGCAGCGCCAGGCCGAGTTGCCGCTTCCGCTGCCGCCGACGCGGATCGCGGGTACGGGGCGCCTCCACTTGAACTAGGAGGCTGGTGTGAAATGGCGGCCTACTGCGAAAGCCGATCCCTTCGCTGCGACGGGCGGCCTCGTCGCTTCGCGGCGCAACGTGCTGCAAAGTACTGCTAAAGAGTCCGTTTCCGCCGCGCACTCCTCGGGCGCCCCTCTCGCCTTAGCCCGTCTTATTCACGGTACGGCGTAGCGAGGCGTTCGAGACCGCAGCCGAGAAGGGCAAGCGAGAGCGACGACCGACGAGGCGTCGCGTAAAGCACCTCCCCCCCAAGTCGTTTGGAGGGTGGCAAGCCCCCCGCGAGGAGGTACGGAGCGAGCAGGCCCTTCGGGAGGCGCGGGATCGGACGTCGCAGCAGCCGGACCGTGAATAAGACGGGCTTAGGTCTCGGCTTTCTCGCGACGGCGCCCATGGGACACCAGCCTCCTAGAAGTTCACGCCGGCGAGGAGCAGCGCCTGCGCGCGAAAAGGGTGGAGCCCCGTCGAGAACAGGTTATTGAAGGTCGACATCGAGCTGAAGCTCGCGATCCACGCGTAGCGCGCGTCGAGGCTGAACTGGCCGAGACGGAGCCGGAGGCCGACGCCGTAGGGCAGCGTCCAGCCGTCCGGGGACGCGCCGACGGTGGCGATCGGGGAGGAGTACCAGTCCCGGCCCACGCCGGCGAACACGTAAGGCTTGATGTCCGTGATGTCCTGCGGGTCCACGGGGAAGCTGTAGCCTGGGGTCAGGATGGCGTATCCACCATTCCGGTCGATGTCCCCGCCGCCGACGGCCGAAGAGATCATCGCCCCGCTGTATCCGACCTCGATCCCGAGGAAGCGCAACGGTTCGGCCTGCAAGCTAAGGCCATAGGTCAAGGCGGGAGACTTGGCGGCGACGAGCCCCGACCGATACCACTCCGCCCCACCCTGCACGCTCAGGGTCAACGGGTGGCCAAGGAGAACGGGATCCGGCTCCACGACCGGCGCGGCCAGCTCCTCGCCCATCGCCCGGCCGGCGAGCAGGATCGATGTCACCGCCACTGTGGCCAACATCCAGCGCAGCATGGTCTCTCCCTCCGTCTGAATGGTGCCTTCGTTTCTGAAGCTGTGGACACCACCGGTCCGGTGGCAGGCGTTGACCGCTCCGGGGTGGCGGTGCTTTGAATGCGCGCCGTGCGGATGATGGCCCTGCCCCTCGCATGCCTCCTCTGGTGGCCGCTCGACTGCGCGCACGGGGCGCCGCGCGCGCCGGAGCCGCCCGACGCGGGGACGCCGCCGGACGCTGGAACGGCCGCCCGCGCAGAGCCGCTGGGCTGCGCCGCGGATCTCTCCGGCGAGTGGGAACACCAGGACGATCCCTCGTACCGCTACGCGGCGCGCGACGATGGCCACCGAGTGACGCTGCGCCCGTATCGCGTCCAGGACGACGGCGGAGCGCTCCCCACGCCGGAGGGGATGCGCATCGAGCTGGCGCGCTTACCCTCGGGCTTCGCCGGCGACTTCGAGATGGTCGAGGACGTGGACGGGCGGAAGTGCCCCGCGTCGTTCGACGCCCGCGTGGTTGCCTGCGCGAAGGACCGCCTGACGCTCCGGATCGAGCAGTCCTACGCGGTCGGCCAGGATTGCAAGCGGGTCGACGCCGGCGGCCCGGACATCGCCGACCATGTCCTCATCCGAAGCCCTCGCTGACGCGGACCGGTGCCGCAAGGGGCGACGGGGTTGCCGGGTCGCTCCGGGACCGTGCTAGTATCTCACAGCCTGGCGAGGCCCTTCGCCCGCCCGGCCTACGAAGGAGCAGCGCATGGTCGACATCCGCCACTGGGTCGTCTTCGTCGGCGCACTGGGCGTCTCCGCGTGCAACTGCCACGGGACCCCGGTCGTCACGAACAGCACGACGGATTCGGGATCGTCGGGCGTGAGCAGCGGCAACGGCCGGGACTCGGGTGCGCCGGACCCCTGCGCCTCCCTCTCCGACCTCTGCATCCCCGACGCGGGCGCCGGCCAGCCGGGCGCCTGCGCCGACCACGACTACTGCGATCCGGTTCACAAGACCGATCCCGCTTTCTCGAAGGCCGTAGCAGCCTGCCACCGCTGCTACTTCGAGCCGCGCCAGTGCAAGACGGACAGCGACTGTTGCCCCGGCCAGCGCTGCAACCCGAGCCTCGACCTCTGCTTCGACTGCTACAACCTCGACCCGAGCGGCGCTTGCGGGCAGAGCGACTGCACGACCGACGACGACTGCGTCTCCTCGCTCGGCCCCGGCCATGTCTGCCTTCCGTACAACTCCCCGGACGGCGGCCCGCCGCAGATCCAGGGCGAGCCTCCCTCGATGCGCTGCACCTACCCGACCTGTAAGTCGAATCAGGACTGCGCGACCGGCGCCACCTGCTTCCCGGAGGACGCGGGGACGACCGGCTACTGCGTGCTCACGCCGCCCTGCGGCGGCTCCTGCGCCCAGGGGACGGCCTGCTCGATCCCGGATGACCTCTGCTCCGCGGTCCCCCCGGGCAAGGCGGGCTGCCAGCAGAGCTGCGCGCCGGGGACGATGCTCGTGTTCAAGGACGAATCGGTCCCGACCGGGATCTATGATGCCTGCAACCGGCCGGCGGTCGACTGCACCTGCGCGACGCTGCCGCCCCTTCGCTCGCGCGACCTCGGCCGCTACTCGTCGCTCGCCGCGGCGAACGGCCAAGTCTGGGTCTCGGCGTACGACGGCCAATATGGCGATCTCGTGGTCTACCACTTCCAAGGCGATGGCACGCTCGTGGATCTCGAGTACGTCGATGGCGTCCCCTCGACGGGCAAGGTCGTCGGCGACCCGAACGGCCCGCGCCACGGCATCGCGGACCCCGGGCCCAACGTCGGCCTCTGGACCTCGATTGCGCTCGGCTCGGACGGCGAACCGCGGGTGAGCTACTACGACGTGGACCACAAGTCGCTCAAGTTTGCGGTCCGGGCCTCCAACGGCGCCTGGACGATCTCCTGGGTGGACGGATGGGATGGCAGCGGCACCAGCGACGGCAGCGACGTGGGGCAATACACCTCGATCGCGATGCAGCCCAACGGCAACCCGGCGATCACGTACTTCCAGGCCGCGGGGCCGGAGAAGACGGCCCCCTGGACGACCGCCGCCAAGATTGCGATCGGCAGGACGCCGAATCCGGCTGGTCCGTCCGATTGGACGCTCGGCGTCGTCGACGCGGCCGACCGCCCTGCGCCGCCTTGCGGGGGAGCGTGCGGTTCCTCCCAGGTCTGCGTGGGGACCCCGCCGGCGAACGACGGCGGCCCGACGGTGTTGCCCGACGGCGGCTGCCTGCCCCCCGGGCCAGTGACCCTCGGCGGAACCTGCGAGGATGCCTGCGGGGCCGGTGACGCCGGCTGCGGGAGCGGGACCGCCTGCGTGGCGACCGACGCCGGCGCCTCCTGCCAGCCGGTCCTCGCCTCGGCGGCCACGGGCTTCGTCGATCTGCCCGAGGGCGTCGGGCTCTTCACCTCGCTCGCCTTCACGTCGGACGGCACGGCGCTCGTCGCGTACTACGATCGGCTGCACGGAGACCTCCGGCTCGCCGTCGGAAACGGATCGGGCTTCACGGCCACCACGATCGACGGCAGCGCCCCAGGGACCTGCGCGGACACCGGCGACGTCGGCCTCTTCCCGAGCCTGAAGGTGAACCCGACGAACGGGGCGATCTCGATCGCCTACCAGGACAGCACAGACCAGACGCTGCTCTACTGGACCGGCAAGACCGCGACGCCCATCGCCCCCGCCCAGCGGATCGTCGTCGATACGGGGACGATCCAGCCGCCCGATGGCGGTCCCGAGGACTGGCCGATGTTCGTCGGCGCGAGCGCCTCGCTCGCCTTCGGCCAGTCGGGAGCGGCTTATCTCGCCTACCAGAACCAGACCCAGGTCTCGCTGCGTCTTTCGAGCGAGCCCGCGGGCTGCGCGACCGCGACGCCGGCAAGCTGCCAGCCCTCGGTGGTGAACGAGTGGGCATCGACCACGGAGGGGTTCTACGCGCAGGTCGCCATCGACGGATCGAACGGGTACGTGTCGAGCGCGCAGATCAAGGCGCTCGCGAACGGCGTCGACAACCAGCTCCTGCTGGAGGGGCCGATCCCCCTCAAGTAGGATCGCCGGTCGCCGCCCCGCCCCCCCGCGAGATCCCGTTCGCCGCCCGCGGGGGACCTCGCGTGTCGGGAACGATGAGCGTTGCGAAGCGGCGCGACTCCGAGGAGGATCGAGGGCGATCCTCCTCCCCCGGAAACACGAAGGCCCCGAACGCGGGAAGCGTCCGGGGCCTTCGCTCTAGCGATCGTAGCTTCCGACTAGCCGACCTTCTGCACGTTCGCCGCCTGGAGCCCCTTGGGGCCCTGGACGACATCGAACGACACCTGCTGGCCTTCGGCAAGCGACTTGAAACCATCGGCCTGGATCGCGGAGAAGTGGACGAACACGTCCTCCCCACCTTCCTGCTCGATGAAGCCAAACCCCTTCGCGTCGTTGAACCACTTCACACGTCCTTGTGCCATTTGCGTTCCTGCTCCTTCTATTGCGGCCGGGTCCATCCCGGCGTCTGCCGGTCTCATTCGCCGGCAAGCGGACGCGCATACTCCGCGAACACGGGTCAAGAGTCAAGTCGGGGCTGGCAGCCTGAGGCGGGGGTTGCCGGGGAGGGCACGCGGGCGGCGAGTCGGAGGAGAGGCGGGGAAGTCAGAGCGGCAGGTCGGCCGCGGGGGGTTGGCAGCGGGCGGCCCCATGCCCACTCTGCCTGCCGCCGCGCGTTTCGGACGAGGCTCCGGAGCACGGCGATCGACATCCCATAAGGAGAAGCCATGAACGAGCAGAAGATCGGAGAGCTGGCGGGGCAGGTCTGGCGCTACCTCGAGACCCACGGGGGGCAGGCGGACTGGAACACCATCCGGCGGCAGGTCGGCAGCTTCGACGGCATCCCGGTGGACATGGGCGTGGGCTGGCTCGCCCGCGAGGGCAAGCTGCACTTCACGACCGACGGCGACGCGATCCGCATGGCGCTGCGCCGCAACTAGCACCGTTCGAAAGGCGCCCGGCGGCTCGACCGGCTGTCCGGGCGCTGCTTTCCCCCCCTCGGCCCGGAGTCCTCCATGCTCACGCCCGCCTCGGAAGCCTTCCCCCGCGATCTCGTCCCGATTCCCCACGGCGCACGTGAGAGCGCGTTGGTCAAGAGCCTCGTCGAGCGGTGCGGAGCCGACGGCGCGGCCCTGCTCCTCCTGCGCGGTGGCCTGCTCGGCGCCAGCGACGCGGCCGCCAGCGGCGCCGCGGCCAGCCACTGTCTCGCGGCCCTCGGCCGCCGGTCGTACCCGCTCCCCGAGGCGCCGCCCAACGGAGGCGCCGCCGCCGTTCCCGCCGGCAGCGGACCGGATGGCTCGGGGCGCCTCTGGATTGCGGCGCTCTACGATCCCCACAGCCGGCCGACCGCCGTCGTGGCCGCGACCTCGCCCCGCGCCGACGACGATTTCGGCGCAGCCCTGGTGAGCGTGATCGAGACGACCTTCGGCCCGGCGCCCGGAGCGCCGCCCGAGGGGACGTGGCGCGGCGAGCTGGACCTGCTCGCCGGACTGGGGCAGGCCAGCAACCTCCTCGCGGCCGCCGTAGCCGCGAGCGGTGAGGTCCTGCACCTCACCCCATCCCTGTGCGAGGCGGCGGGGATCGGCGGCCCGGCCGTCGGGCCGAGCGTCGTGGATCTCACGCACGGCGACGAACTGGCGGCCCGGCTCCGGGCCCTCGCCGCGGGAGGCGAGGACCCGGTGGGGGCCTTCACCACCGCCTTCCGGGAGAGTCTCGACGACGGGACGGTCGTCCTCGCCCTGCGCGAGTTGGACGCGGCGCGCATCGAACGCATGCTCCTCTCCTTCTCCGCCCGCAACCGGCTGACCGGGGCTGAGCGCGCGGCCTTGCAGGACATCGCCCGCGGGCTGTCGGCCAAAGAGTCGGCGCAGCGGCTGAACCTCTCTCCGGAGACGGTCCGCGCCCGCCGCAAGCGGATCTTCCGCAAGGTGGGCGCGGACGGCTGCGGCTCGGTCATGGCGCAGCTCCTCGGCAGCGCCCCGGCCAGGTCGCGCACGCCGGCTGGCTGAACGCAAGCCCGTCCCCACGACGGTTCGTCTCTACCTGAGCCCGTCTTATTCACGGTCCGGCTGCTGCGGCGTCCGATCCCGCGCCTCCCGAAGGGGGGGCTTGCCACCCTCCAAACGACTTGGGGGGGAGGTGCTCTACGCGACGCCTCGTCGGTCGTCGCTCTCGCTTGCCCTTCTCGGCTGCGGTCAAAAACGCCTCGCTACGCCGTACCGTGAATAAGACGGGCTAAATCATGTTCATGGCGGAAGATCGGTGCCTTTCTGCCGGCGAACCGGTCGTTCCATGCCGGATCACCCCTTCCCAGACGCAGGAGCCACGCGGGTATCTCCGCGTCCTTGCTGGCGAATCCGGTTGTCCGTCACCGCGTTCCCTGGGGCCGACCTTCCCTCCGCTCTGATCGACCTGATCGGCGAAGAGGTCGACCTCATCGTCGATCAGGTCGACCTCTTCGTCGATTAAGTCGACCTCATCGTCGATTAGGCCGACCTCTTCGTCGATTAGGCCGACCTCTTCGTCGATTAAGTCGACCTCTTCGTCGATTAGGCCGACCTCTTCGTCGATTAAGTCGACCTCTTCGTCGATTAGGCCGACCTCTTCGCCGATCCGATCGACCTCTTCGTCGATCTGATCGACCTCATCGTCGATCCGATCGACCTCATCGTCGATTAGGCCGACCTGATCGGCGATCGGATCGACCTCATCGCGGGCGGGGGCCGGCGGGACGCCGGCGCTCCCAGGAAAATCTGTTGTCACGCTTTCCTCCGTCCAGGCGACCTTGAGAAGTGAAGTAAGGAGGTGCGAGAGGACAACTCTCCTCTCCAGCGTTAAGGAAACACGTTTGCAGCCGTAGGACCCGTCGTTCCAGCATGAATGAGCCCCCCTCGCGATCGAGCCGGGAGGCCGTGGGCGGCTGCGGGCTCAGCGCGAGATTGACTCCCGCCGGGCAATCGGCTGTAACGGAACCTTCGCTTCCCGGAGGCCCCTCCATGCGCTTCGTATTCTCGCTTCTCGCTGCCGTGATCGCCGCAGCCTGCTCGACCCCGTCCCCCTCCTTCTCGGACGCTGGGCAGCACTACGGCCTGCCCGTGAGCAAGGATGGGGGCGGCTCCGCCGACGGCGGCGGCGCTCCCGACGGCGGCGTCACGGCGAACGACGGAGGCCCCGCCGGAGCGTGCCTCGCGGGCTCCGACTGCACGCTCGCCGGGAAACAGGCGGGTATCTGCTGCAACGGCACCTGCGTGGATCCGAATGGTGACCCCAGCAACTGCGGCTTCTGCGGCGACGCCTGCGGGAAGGGGCAGTCCTGCGTCGCGGGCGGCTGCGGCTTCTCCTCTTGCGTGGGCGCGCCGGCCAACGACCCCTGCCCGCTCGCCGACGGCGGCTCGGGCTACTGCTGCGGGGACGCCTGCGCCGATCCGAACAGCGCCTTCGCGTCCGACACCGAGAATTGCGGCGGCTGCGGCGCCATCTGCCCCACGGGCTCGACCTGCCAGGCCGGGATCTGCGCACTTGCCGACGGCGGCCCGTCGCCGTGCGTCGATGGCGGCTGCCCATCTTCGTACGCGTGCTATTCCCTCCAGGGATCGTTCATCTGCCTCATCGCCGCCTGCCCGACCGGCGCCGATCACGCCACGTGCACCCGCGGAGTCTCGCCCGGGACCTGCTGCGGCGGGAGCTGCATCGACACCAGCGCTGACAACAGGAACTGCGGCGACTGCGGGGCCGCGTGTGCCACCGGCCAGTTCTGCGACAACGGGACCTGCGAGGCGAACACGGCCTGCACGCCGGCGACCCAGATGGCCGCTTGCCCCCTCGCGGCGAGCGGCATCGGCGCCTGCTGCGGGACGGCCTGCGTGGACATTCAGAACGACGATACGAACTGCGGCCTGTGCGGGAACGTCTGCCCCACTGGGTCGGCGTGCGTGCTCGGAGCGTGCGCCTGGCCCGACGGCGGGACCGCGACATGCAACCCCGGGAACCCGCAGGGATGCCCGGCGGGCCTCACCTGCAACGGCGCGGGGGGATGCTCGCCATTCTCCTGTGACGGCGGGGCGACGAGCTGCATCTTCGGCCAGGGCGACTACCTCGGCATGTGCTGCAACGGCGTCTGCGTGGACCCGACGCAGGATCCGGCGAACTGCGGGACCTGCGGCGCGACGTGCGGGAGCGGCCTCTGCGCGGCGCCATTCCTGAAGAACGGCACTTGCGTGCCCGAGGGGAAGGCGGGGGCGGGCTGCGCCGCCGAAGGCGGCTGCCCGGGAAGCGACGTCTGCGTGGACGGCATGTGCCTCCCCACCGACTGCTCGACGGCGACCTTCTGCGCGCTCGCCAGGCCGGACGGCGGGGCCGCGATCGGCTTCTGCTGCGGCGGGCTCTTCTCCGCGCCGACCTGCGCCGACCTCGCGAGCGACTCCCAGAACTGCGGCGGGTGCGGCGTGACCTGCCCGGGCAGCTCGACCTGCGTGAACGGCGTTTGCACCGGCACGCCCGCGGGTTGCGGCGTGGGAAGAGACATGGCGTTCTGCGATCTCGACGCGGGGCAGGCCCTGGTCTGCTGCCCGGGCGAAGGGTGCGTGGACTCCACCAGCCTGCACGACTGTGGCGCCTGCGGCAACGACTGCACCCAGGCGGGGCCCGGACAGGTCTGCCTCGGAGGCCAGACGTGCGGCGTGACCGCCTGCGCGGCCACGATGGACGGGGGCGAGACATGCCCGCTCGGAGACGGCGGCAACCTCGGCGGTTGCTGCTCGGGCCGGTGCGTGGACCTCAACTCGGACAACGATAACTGCGGCGGGTGCGACAGCCCGTGCGCGGGCGGAACGACCTGCCAGGGCGGCTCCTGCCAGTAGCCCTCTCCCGGCGATTGACAATCGCCGGTCGATAGACGACTCATGCGCCCGTGGCGTCAGCGCCGGGCAAGATTGCCGTGGTCATTCCCGCGCGTTGGGGGTCGTCGCGGCTGCCGGGCAAGCCTCTCGCCGAGATCGCCGGCCGGCCGATGATTGCCCACGTGGTCGAACGCTGCCGGCGAGCCCGAGGCATCGCCGAGGTCGTCGTGGCGACCGACGACGCGCGGGTGGCCGACGCCGCTCGGGCCACCGGCGTCCGCGTGGAGATGACCTCGCCTTCGCACGCGAGCGGGACGGATCGCGTGGCCGAGGCGGCGGCCCGGATCGGGGCCGATGCCTTCATCAACGTCCAGGGCGACGAGCCGCTCATCGAGCCCGCCGCCGTCGAGGAGCTGGCAGGCTGCCTGCGGTCCGGCGTCCCGATGGTGACCCTCTGCCGCACGGCCTGGGAAGGCGAGGATCTCACCGACCGGAACGTCGTCAAGGTGGTGCTCGACCAGCGGGGGGACGCGCTCTACTTCTCGCGCAGCCCCATCCCCTGCTTCCGCGACGGCCGGCCGGCGGGCGCCCTCACGTTCGTCCACGTGGGCGTCTACGGCTACCAGCGGGAGTTCCTCTTCCAGTTCGCCGGCCTGTCGCCGGGCCGCCTCGAGCAGGCCGAGCGGCTCGAACAACTCCGCGCCCTCGAGCACGGTCACCGGATCCGTGTGCTGCCAACCCCCTACCCTTCGACGAGCGTGGACACCGCCGAGGATCTCCTCGCGGTACGCCGGATCGTCGAGGACGCCGGGCGGGTCATCCATTAGACCTGCGGGAGAGCCGATGAAAGGGAAGAAGCACAAGGCGACCAAGTACATCTTCGTGACCGGCGGCGTGGTGTCTTCGCTCGGCAAGGGCCTCTCGTCGGCGAGCATCGGCGCGCTGCTCGAAGCGCGCGGGCTCTCGATCACCCTGCTCAAGCTCGATCCGTACATCAATGTCGACCCGGGGACGATGAGCCCGTACCAGCACGGCGAGGTCTTCGTCACCGACGACGGCGCGGAGACGGACCTCGACCTCGGTCACTATGAGCGGTTCACCCACGCGCGGATGTCGCGGCGCAACAACTGCACGACCGGCCGGATCTACCACTCGGTCATCGAGAAGGAGCGGCGGGGCGAGTACCTCGGCAAGACCGTCCAGGTCGTCCCGCACATCACCGACGAGATCAAGCGCGTGATCCAGGTGGCGGCCGAGGGCTTCGACGTGATCCTCGTCGAGGTCGGCGGCACCGTGGGTGACATCGAGAGCCTGCCGTTCCTGGAGGCCATCCGGCAGATGAAGTACGATGTCGGTGCGGAAAACGTCCTCTACATCCACCTGACGCTCGTCCCGTTCATCGCCGCAGCCGGCGAGGTGAAGACCAAACCGACCCAGCACTCGGTCATGAAGCTGCGCGAGATCGGCATCCAGCCCGATATCCTGCTCTGCCGCTCCGACCGCCCCCTCGCCCGCGAGATCAAGGACAAGATCGCGATGTTCTGCAACGTCGATCCCGGGGCGGTGTTCACCGCGACCGACGTGGCGTCCATCTACCGGCTCCCGCTCAGCTTCCGGGAGGAGGGCACGGACGAGAAGATCGCCGAGCTCTTGAACATCTGGTCGCGGGCGCCGGACCTCTCGGGCTGGGAGGCGATCGTCTCCCGCGTCGAGAAACCACCCGCCGGCGAGGTCGAGATCGCCGTCGTCGGCAAGTACGTCGAGCTGTCCGAGAGCTACAAGAGCCTCGGCGAGGCGTTGGTGCACGGGGGAATCGGGGCCGGCGTCCGCAGCCGGTTGCGGTACGTGGACAGCAGCGAGATCGAACGAGGAGGGGCAGCGAAGCTGCTCTCCGGGACGCACGGGTTGCTCGTCCCGGGCGGCTTTGGGGTACGGGGAACCGAAGGAAAGATCGAGGCGATCCGCTGGGCTCGGGTGCAGGCCGTGCCCTTCCTCGGCATCTGCCTCGGCCTCCAGATGGCGGTCATCGAGTACGGGCGCGACGTGCTCGGGCTCGCGGGCGCGAATTCCACCGAGTTCGACCCCGCGGCGCCCCACCCGGTGGTGACGCTGCTCGCCGGACAGGAGGGCGTGGAGAAGGGCGGGACCATGCGCCTCGGCGCGTACCCTTGCACGCTGAAGCCTGGAACGCTCGCGCGCCGGCTCTATGGCAAGGACCAGATCCGCGAGCGCCACCGGCACCGCTACGAGTTCAACAACGAGTACCGGGGACGATACGAGGCCGGGGGGATGGTCTTCTCGGGCATCAACCCTGACCTCGACCTGGTCGAGATGATCGAGCTGACGGGCCATCCGTACTTCATCGGCTGCCAGTTCCACCCCGAGTTCACGAGCCGGCCGGCGGCCCCCCACCCGCTCTTCGCGGGCTTCGTCCTGGCGGCTCGCGAGGAGCGGGACCGGGCGGCGCGGACGGCGGCGGCGCGAGCCGAGCTGTCGCCCGCGGGAGGCGCCTAGATGAGCGTGCCCGTCCGGATCTCCTTCGCGGGGCACGAGGTCGGTGACGGCCGCCCTCTTCTTCTCATCGCTGGCCCGTGCATCGTGACCACCCGTGAAGAGGTCCTTCGCAACGCCCGGCAGGTCCAGGACCTGGCCCTGCGGCACGGCGTCCCGGTCGTCTTCAAGGCTTCCTGGGACAAGGCCAACCGGACGACGACCGGGGGATACCGGGGACCAGGGATGACCGACGCGCTCGCGATCCTCGCGGCGGTCAAGGCCGAGGTCGGACTGCCGGTGCTGACCGACGTGCACGAGCCGGGTCAGGTCGAGCGAGTGGCCGAAGTCGCCGACGCGCTCCAGATCCCCGCGTTCCTCTGCAAGCAGACGGACCTTGTGCTCGCCGCCGCGCGGACGGGCAAGGCGCTCAACGTCAAGAAGGGGCAGTTCCTCGCCCCGGAGGACATGCACGGTCCGCTCCAGAAAGCACGGGCCGCGGGGAACAACAACGTCCTCCTGACCGAGCGGGGTGCCTGCCTCGGGTACCACGACCTCGTGGTGGACATGCGGGGGCTCGCCGTGATGCGCGAGCTCCCGGCGCCGGTCTGCATGGATGCCACCCACGCGGTCCAGCGGCCCGGCGCCGGGAAGGACGGCCGCAACACGGGCGACCGGCGGTTCGTGCCGCTGCTCGCGCGCGCGGCGGCCGCAGCCGGCATCGACGCCCTCTTCTGCGAGGTGCACGAGGATCCCATGACGGCGCGCTCGGACGGCGAGAACGCCTGCGACTTCCCGATGCTGGATCGGATCCTGCGCGAGGTCCTCGCGGTGCGCGGGGCCCTCGCGCGGTAGGTGGCGCCGGCCCCTCAGGGTGTGTGAATGAATCTCCGGATCGAGCTCGGCCGTCGAGGCGGGTCCAGATACGAGGCGCGGCGACGAGCCATCCCCACTGGAGGATGGTGCAGTTGACCCATCCCCATCTTCGATGGGGCCCCGGACGCAGATGGGCCCGGATCGGCGGCCCGGCGGCGGGAGGGGATTCGTCCAGACGCCCTCAGCCCACACCGGCCGGAGTCCCGCTTCGCAAGCGATTCCGGCGGGCGATCCGGTACCCGGTGCTTCGCCTGCTCCTCGGGCTCGCCGCGTCTCTCCCGATCGGGGTCGCGCTGCGGGTAGGCGCGACCCTCGGCCGACTCGCCTTCCGGCTGCTCCGCTCGCAGCGCAGCCTCGCGCTCGACCACCTCGCGCTGGCCTTCCCGGACAAGACGGCGTCGGAGCGGTGGGCGCTCGCCGAGGCTTGTTTCGCCGAGCTGGGTCGGTGCGGGCTGGAGGCCTGCGCCGCGGGAAAAATCCAGCCCCGCCTGCGCGACTACGTCCGGTGGCCCGACGAAGAGATCGAGAGCTTACGGATGGATCTCGCGGGCGGAGGAGGGGGCATCTTCGTCACCGGACACCTGGGCAACTGGGAGCTCCTGGCCCGGCGAATCGCCGCCGAGGGCTTCGACCACGCGGTCGTGGTCCGCGATTCGGGGGATCCGAGGCTCTCCGACCTCGTCCGGAGGTTCCGGTCGGCCGGCGGCGTGCGGACCGTCGGGCGCGGACAGGGCCTCGCCCCCGTACGCGAGATGCTCTCTGCCTTCCGGCGGGGCGCGCTGATTGCTTTCCTCATCGACCAGGACACGCGGGTCCAGGGCGTGCAGGTGCCTTTCTTCGGGCGGCTCGCTCATACGCCGACCGTGGCGGAGGACCTCGCCCGGCGGACGGGCGCTCCGGTCTTCGTGGGGTTCGTACACCGACATCCCGACGGGGGACACCGGATGCACACGGAGCGGGTGCCCTGGGATGCCAGCATGCCGCCGCTGACCGCCCTGCTCACCCGGCGGATCGAAGAGGAGATTCGCAGCCACCCGACCGACTGGGTCTGGATGCACCGCCGCTGGAAGCGAGGAGCGGTTCAACCCACGGAGAACACTGTCTTATCTTCGGCATAGCAAGTAACATACCATTCGCTCTCTGGATTGAAGCACGCGGGAAAAGAATGGTAAGATCGCTCGCGTATGCGGCCCATTGCCCTCCTGCTTGCCGTCCCGGCGACCCTCCTCGCCTGCCGGCCTCCGGCGCGGGGGAGCGAGACGACGGCGCCCCCATCCATCGAGCTGTTCGGCGCCGAGAGCTTCGAGTTTCGCGAGGGAGCCCTGCGAGCCCATGGCCGTGCCTCCCACGTGTACTACCGCCGCGACACCGGGGATGCATGGGCCGAGAATCCCGAGGTGGACTTCCCGGATCGCCGGACGAGCGGCCGTCCGAGTGGCCAGGTCCATCTGCGGGCGCCGCACGCCCACGGAAATCCGTTCGCCCAGGAGGTCGAGGCGGACGGCACGGTACGTCTATCGGCTGACAACGGCGAGCAGGGGCTGACGGAGCGAGCCGCGTATCACGGCCGGCAGGCGCTGGCCTCGGGCGACCGGCCCGTCCATCTCTGGGCGGCCGCCTTCGATCTCGAGGCGCCGGGCTTCCGCCTCGACACCTTCCACGACCTCCTGGATCTCGGCCCGGCCAGGCTGGTCGCCCGCGGGGCACCATGACCGCCTTCCTGCTCGGCGTCCTCCTAGGGGCGGCCCCCACGGCGGCGCGGCCGACCCGCCCCGAGATCCCGGTGCAGGTCCGGTGCGACGACATGGTCGTCGAGGACAGGCACGCGCTGGCTCGCTGCACCGGCCACGTCGTGGCCATCCGGCAGAACGTGACCTTGACCTGCGATCGCGCCGTGGCGAGCTACGACGGCAGCGGCCGGGTCCGAAACCTCACCTGCCTGGGGCGGGTCCACGTGGTCCAGCGCATCGCCGTCGCGAAATCGCCCCCCGCCCCCTCCCAAGCGGCCGCACCCCCGAGCGAGCGGATCGCCGACGGAGACAAGGGTGTCTACCGCGAGGAGAGCCGGACGCTGACCTTGACGGGCCACGCGACGCTCGTCCAGGGCGCGGACCGGCTGGCCGGAGAACCCATCGTCTTCTATGTCGACGAGGATCGCGTCGTCGCGGAAGGGGCGAAGCTCGTGGGTCGGGCGGAGGACGCGGTGGTCACGCGCCACGCCGACGGCGGGACACCATGATCGCGCTCGCGACGGCCGGCGCTCCGGACGGCCCGCTGCCGATCGGGGCCAAGGCCGTGCTCGCCGCCGATCGGCTGGTCAAACGATTCGGACGGCGAACGGTGGTCGGGGGGGCGTCTTTCGAGGTCCGTTCCGGCGAAGTCGTCGGCCTCCTCGGCCCCAACGGCGCGGGGAAGACGACCTGCTTCCGCATGATCGTCGGCTTGTGCGCCGCCGACGCGGGGCGGGTCACGCTCGGGGAGCGGGACATCACCCGCCTGCCCATGCATCGCCGTTGCCGTCTGGGCCTGGGGTACCTCCCGCAGGAGGCGTCGATCTTCCGCCGCCTGACCGTCCGCGAGAACTTCCTCGCCGTGCTCGAGCTCACGGGCTGCCCGCGCCCCCTCCGGGAAGCGCGGGCTCGCGCGCTCCTCGACGAATTCGATCTCGGACGGGTGGCCGACAGCCTCGGCGAGAGCCTCTCGGGGGGGGAGCGGCGCCGGGCCGAGATCGCCCGGAGCTTGATCGCGGGTCCGCAGTTCATCCTGTTCGACGAGCCCTTCGCAGGCATCGATCCCCTGGCGGTGGGCGAGATCCAACGGCTGATCGCCACGCTCCGGGGGCGGGGGATCGGCGTTCTTCTCTCCGACCACAACGCCCGCGACACGCTGGGCGTCTGCGATCGGGCCTACCTGATCGCGGAAGGAGGGATCCTCGAGACAGGGACCCCGCGAGCGATCGCCGCGAGCGCCCGGGCGCGGGCCGTGTACCTGGGCGAAGCTTTTCGGTTAGACTGAAGAGGAACTCCCATCATGTCGCTCGAGCTCAAGCCCAACCTCCGCCTCTCGCAGCAGCTCGTCATGACGCCGCAGCTCCAGCAGGCGATCAAGCTGCTGCAGCTCTCGCGGATGGAGCTGCAAGACCTCATCCGCGACGAGATGATGCAGAACCCGGTGCTCGAAGAACCGCAGGAAGGGGAGGACACCGAGGGAGCGGGCGAGGACGCGAAGGCCGCCGAGAAGAACCAACCCCTGCTCGAGACGGAGGAGCCCCCTCCCGAGGCGCAGAAGCCCTCGGAAAAGATGGAGGAGGTCAAGGGCGAGGGGCAGAACGAGATCGACTGGGACGACTACCTGAACAACTACCAGATCACCCGCACCGCGCCCTCGGGCGGGCGCCCCTCCCCGGAAGATCTGCCGAGCTACGAAGCGACGCTCACGAAGAAGGTCTCCCTTTTCGACCACCTGCTCTGGCAGATCAAGCTCTCGCCGTTCACCCCCGAGGAGAAGCGGGTGGCGATGCTGATCATCGGGAACCTCGACGACGACGGCTACCTCCAGGTCGAGGGGGAGCAAGGCGATCCCCTCCTGGCGATCGCCGCGGACGCCGGCGTCTCCATCGAGGTCGCGGGACGGACGCTGCGCAAGATCCAGATGCTCGACCCGGTGGGCGTCGCCGCGCGGGACCTCCCGGAGTGCCTGCTCCTCCAGTCCCGTCACCTCGGTGTCGAGGGAAGCCTGGTGGGCGCGATCATCAACCGGCACCTGCGCCACGTGGAGAGCAAGAACTATCCGGCGATCGCGCGCGACCTGAAGGTCCCCCTCGAGGCGGTGGTCGCCGCCGTCCGGGTCATCTCGCAGATGGAGCCCAAGCCCGGGCGGGCGTACGCCGGCGAAGATCCGCAGTACATCACCCCCGACATCTACGTCTACAAGGTCGGCGAGGAGTACCTGACGGTGCTCAACGACGACGGCCTCTCCAAGCTGCGGATCTCCAACATCTATCGCAGCAAGCTTAAGAACGGGGGGGCGAACGGGGACGGCGCCAGGGAGTACATCCAGGAGAAGCTCCGTTCGGCCGTCTGGCTGATTCGATCGATCCACCAGCGGCAGCGGACGATCTTCAAGGTCACCGAGAGCATCGTAAAGTTCCAGCGGGAGTTCTTGGACAAGGGCGTCGCGTTCCTCAAGCCACTCGTCCTGCGCGACGTGGCCGAGGACATCGGGATGCACGAGTCCACGGTCTCGCGGGTGACCTCGAACAAGTTCGTCCACACGCCGCAGGGGATCTACGAGCTCAAGTACTTCTTCAACTCGTCCATCGGCAGCGTGGGCGGAGGCGAGGATCTGGCCAGTGCGGCGGTCAAGAACCACCTGCGCCAGATCGTCGCCGACGAGGATCCGAAGGAGCCGTACAGCGACCAGAAGATCGTCGAGTTGATGCGGGCGAGAGGCATCGAGATCGCGCGCCGGACGGTGGCCAAGTACCGCGAGGTACTCGGAATCCTTCCATCCGCCAAACGGCGCCGTTATTTCTAGCCGTTACCTTCCACCGAGGAGATCGGCATGCAGACGAACATCACTTTCCGCAACCTGGAGGCGAGCGAGGCCATCAAGAGCTACGCTCGCGAGAAGGTAGACCGCGTCAACAAGTACCTGGACAAGGCCAGCGAGGCCCACGTCGTCCTGGCCCTCGAGCGCCACCTGCACCACGCCGACATCACCGTGCACGCCGGGCCCTTCTTCCTGCGGGGACGCGAGAAGAGCGAGGACATGTACGCCTCGATCGACCTCGCCATGGACAAGATCGAGCGCCAGCTCAAGCGTTACAAGGAGAAGCTGAAGAGCCACCGCGCCCTGCCCCACCACGCCGAGGTCGCGACGGTGACGGTCCGCCACGATGTCGTCGCGGTCAGCGGGCCGGAGGCGCCGCCGGCGCCGCCCCGCGTCGTCCGCACCGACGAGTTCCACGCCAAGCCGATGTCGGTCGAGGAGGCGATCCTGCAGCTCGATCTCGTCGAGAGCAGCTTCCTCGTCTTCACCAACGCGGCCAGCCGCGAGGTGAACGTCGTGTACCGGCGTCAGGACGGCAACTACGGGCTCATCGAGGCGCGCCCGCGGTAGCGAGCGGCCTCGTCCCCGGCCCCCCCGGAAGGACCGATGAACATCAGGCAGTTCCTGGAGCCGTCCGCGGTCCTCGCGGACCTGCGCGGCCGGAATAAGCACGACGTGCTCGCGGAGCTTTGCGAGCCGGTCTCGCGGCTGCACCCGGCCCTGCGGCAGGAGCGGCTGCTCGCGACCCTGCTGGAGCGGGAAGGGCTCAGCTCGACCGGGCTGGAGGGGGGGGTCGCCGTGCCCCACGGCAAGCTCCCCGGCCTTCCGGCCATCGTGGGCGCGTTCGGCCGGAGCCTCGCCGGGGTGGAGTTCGATTCGCTGGACGGCAAGCCGGCGCACCTCCTCTTCGTCCTCTTCGCCCCCGAGGCGGCGGGGGGCGAACACCTGAGGGTGCTGGCCCGGGTCAGCCGGATCCTCAAGTCCGCCGACTTCCGCGATCGGCTGCTCGCCGCGCGCGACGCCGCCGAGATCCACCGATTGATCACCGGCGAGGACGACCGGCTCTCGGCCCCCTCGGGTTGACAGGGCGCCGCCTCCGCCCGACAGTGGACATCGATGCAATCCGTCAAGATTCGCGCGCTCGTCGACGACACCGCGTTCGATCTGCGGCTCGACCTCGTGGCGGGCCGCGCCGGGCTCGGCCGGCGGATCACGTCGTCGCGCATCCAGAAGCCGGGGCTCGCGCTCGCCGGCCTCACCGGCCACCTCCACCTGGAGCGGCTCCAGATCCTCGGGAACACCGAGATCTCCTACCTCGCGACCCTGCCCGAAGACCGGCAGCGCAAGGTCATCCATGACATGTTCGCGGCGGACATCGCCGGCCTCTGCGTCACCAAGAACCTCGAGGTCCCCCGCGTGGTCATCGACGAGGCGGAGGCCACCGGGATCCCGGTCTTCCGCACCAAGCACCTCTCCTCGACGTTCATCGCCAACGTCGAACGGTTCCTCGACGACGCCCTGACCGCGACGACCAGCCTCCATGGGGTCCTCATCGACGTCCTCGGCGTCGGCGTCCTCATCCTGGGCAAGAGCGGGATCGGGAAGAGCGAGTGCGCCCTGGACTTGGTCCTGCGCGGCCACCGGCTGGTGGCCGACGACATCGTCGACGTGAAGCGGCGGGGAGACTCGGTCCTCGGGGCCGGGTCGGCGATCATCCGCCACCACATGGAGATCCGGGGGCTGGGGATCATCAACATCAAGGATCTCTTCGGCATCGCGGCGGTGCGCGACCAGAAGAAGGTCGAGCTGGTCGTGGAGCTGACCGAGTGGGACCCGGCCGTCGAGTACGACCGGCTGGGCGTCGAGGACCGGCGCTTCACGGTCCTCGACGTGGAGGTCCCCCTGCTCGTCGTCCCGGTCCGGCCGGGCCGCAACATGACGACCATCATCGAGGTCGCGGCGCGCAACCACCTCCTCAAGCTCCAGGGCCACCACTCCGCGCTGGAGTTCCAGGAGAAGCTCAACCGGGCCATCGCCGAGGGGGAAAACCGCAAGCTCGTCGGGGGTGAGGTGGAGTGACCTCCGGTATCCAGATCGCCATCATCACGGGGGTCTCCGGCGCCGGGAAGTCGACCGCCGTCCGGGCCCTCGAGGACGAGGGTTACTTCTGCATCGACAACCTCCCGGTGCCGTTTCTCCAGCGGCTGATCGACCTCCTCGCCCGCAGCGAGGGGGGGATCGACCGGGTGGCGCTGGTCGTCGACGCGCGGGAGGGGCAATTCCTCGCCCAGGCGCCCCAGGTGATCGCCGAGACGCGCCGCAGCGGCGTCTTCCTCGACGTGGTCTTCCTGGACGCGGCGGACGAGGCCATCCTGCGCCGCTTCAGCGAGACCCGCCGCCGCCACCCGCTCGCCCCCGACCGTCCAGTGCTGGAGGGCATCGCCGAGGAGCGGACGCTGCTCGCCGGCCTGCGGCGGCTCTCCGACCACGTGATCGACACGAGCCGCCTCACCGTGCACGAGCTGCGGGAGGTCATCCACGCGCGCTTCGGCCGCGTCCAGGGCGAGGGGCTCGTGGTGACGCTGCTCTCCTTCGGGTTCCGGTACGGCATCCCGCCCCAGAGCGACATCGTCCTGGATGTACGCTTCCTCGCGAACCCCTACTTCGTGGACGATCTGAAGGGACAGACCGGACGCGATCCCGCGGTGGCGAGCTACGTCCTCGCCCAGCCCGAGGCCGCGGAGTTCCTCGCCCAGGCGGTAAACCTCTGCCACTTCCTCCTCCCGCTCTACCGGCGCGAGGGGAAGAGCTACTTGACCCTCGCCATCGGCTGCACCGGCGGGAAGCACCGCAGCGTCGTCCTCGCCCGCGAGCTCTCCCAACGGCTCGCGGCGGGCGGCGAGCGGGTGCGGGTCTGGGACCGCGATCTGGACAAGGAGTGAGCTTGCCCGCCGAGAGCCGAGTCGTGCTCCAAGTCGAGGTGAAGAACGTGCACGGCCTCCACGCGCGCACCGCCGCGACGCTGGTCAAGGCGGCGAACCGCTTCCAGAGCGAGATCGAGATCGAGAAGGACGGGAACCGGGTCAACGGCAAGAGCATCATGGGCGTGCTGATGCTCGCCGCGGGGCAGGGCTCCGTCCTCACGGTCTCGGCCGAGGGCCCGGACGCCGCCGAGGCCATGGCGGCCCTCTCCGCCCTCTTCGAGGCGGGCTTCCATGAGGTCTGATGGGGAAATCGCTCCACCGCGAGGCTCGCCGCGGGGCAGGGCTCCGTCCTCACGGTCTCGGCCGAGGGCCCGGACGCCCCCGGGGCCATGGCGGCCCTCTCCGCCCTCTTCGAGGCGCGGGCTTCCATGAGGTCTGACGGCAAGTCGCTCACCTTGCAGGGCATCGGAGCCTCGCCGGGCGTGGCGTTCGGCCCGGCCTTCCTCGTCGAGCGGGGCCGAGTCCGCACGCCCCGTTACCACCTCCCGCCGGAGAAGATCGACGGTGAGGTCGCCCGCCTCCACGCCGCGGTCGAGCTCTCCGATCGGCAACTCGAGGAGGTCAAGGCCCGCGTCGCCCGCGAGCTGGACGCGGCCCCGCGGCCGATCGGCGGCACGCGCGAGCACGCGCTCATCCTGGACGCGTACCAGAGCATGCTGCGCGACCCATTCTTCCTGCGCGAGCTGGCGACGGTCATCCGCGACGAGCGCCTCAACGCCGAGTGGGCGATCCGGCGGGTGCTGCGCCAGATCAAGGGGTCCCTCGGCGGAGGGGACGCCTACTTCCGCGAACGGCGGGGCGACCTCGACTTCCTCGGCGATCGGCTGGTGAAGAACCTCCTCGGGCAGGCCATCGAGCCCTACGCCGTGCCGCCCGCGGGCTCCGTCCTCGTGGCCCGGGACCTCTCGCCCGCCGACGCGATGGTGCTCCTGGTCCGCGGGAAGATCGCGGGGCTCGTCCTCGACCAGGGCGGCCGCACCGGCCACACCGCGCTCCTCGCGCGGGCGAGGGAGATCCCCGCGGTGGTCGCGACGGGCCTCTCCACCGCCCGGCTCGCCGCGGGCGACGTCGTGGCCCTGGACGGCGTCCGCGGGACGGTGATCCTCCGCCCCTCCCCGGCCGAGCTGACGGGCATCGAGGAGGGGCGCACCCGCTTCCTCACCCACGAGCGCGAGCTGCTCGCCGGACGCGACCTCCCGGCGACGACCCTCGACGGCGTCCGGGTGGAGCTCCACGGCAACATGGAGATCCCCGAGGAGGCACCCTCCCTCTGGGCGCACGGGGCCGAGGGGATCGGCCTCTATCGGACCGAGTTCCTCTACCTCGACCGCCGCGAGGCGCCGACCGAGGAGGAGCACTTCTCCGCGTACCGCGCGCTGCTGCAGACGGCCGGGTCGCGGCAGGTCACCATCCGGACCTTCGACCTCGGGGCCGACAAGGTCCCCGGCGGCGCGCGGCGCCACGAGGCCAACCCGGCCATGGGGCTGCGCGCAATCCGCTTCACCCTCCGCTCCCCACGGCTGTTCGGCGCCCAGCTCCGGGGGCTCCTGCGCGCCTCGCCCTACGGCCGGCTCCGGATCATGCTCCCCATGCTCGGCGGCCTCGACGAGCTCCGCGAGGCCCGCGCCCACCTCGCGCTCGCCCGCGAGGAGCTGGCCCGCGAGGGGACCGAGATCGCGGAACGGATCCCGCTCGGGATCATGGTGGAGCTGCCCGCGGCCGCCGCCATCGCCGACCGGCTGGCCCGGGAGTGCGACTTCTTCAGCATCGGGACCAACGACCTGGTCCAGTACACGCTCGCCGCCGACCGGGGCAACCCGCTCGTCTCCTACCTCTACCGCCCCCTCCACCTCGGCATCCTGCGCATGCTCGACTTCACCGTCCGCGCCGCCCACGACGCGGGGATCCCCGTGGCCATGTGCGGCGAGATGGCCGGCGATCCCTTCTACGCCGCGATCCTCGTCGGGCTCGGCTTCGACGAGCTGTCGATGAGTCTCGGCTCGCTCCTGCCGGTCAAGAAGATCATCCGCGCGCTGGACGCAGCCGAATCGCGCCAGATGGTCGCCGAGGTCATGAAGCTCTCGACCGCCGAGGAGATCGAACGGTTCATCCGCGATCGGATGCGCGACCGCTTCGGCCCGCTCGTCGAGGAGCGGTGAGCCCCCCCGGGGGCGCGCCCGTCACGCCGGCGGCGCGCGAGGCCCGCGCCCCCGGTGATCGCTCCCAGGCGCGAAGCTGCCCCGGGGTGTTGACGTTCTCGTGGACCGCGCGGTCCCGCACGGGGACGGGGAGCGGCCTCACGCCAGCCTGCCGCAGGGCCGCGCGCAGGGTCGCCGCCCCGCGGGCGGCGAGGACGGCGCGCAGGCTCGCCGGATCGAGGAGGAGGGGGTGACCGGTCCGCCCCCCGTGCGCCGCGACCGCGGGGGGGCGGGCCCGCAGCGTCCGCGCGACCGTCGCGCTCGCGAGGTGGGGCATGTCGCACGGGAGGAGCGCCGCGTCCCCGCCCGCGGCGAGCGCCGCGCGCAGCCCCGTCCGAGCCGAGGCGAGCTGCCCGTCCCGCCAGCGCGCGCAATGGACCGGCGAGGCGCCCAGCCGCCGCGCCTCGCGGGCCACCGCCGACCGGTGCGCCCCGGTGACCACGACGATGGGACCGTCGATCCCGGCGGACCGCAACGTCCCGGTGAGCGCGGCGAGGAACGTCCGGCCATCGGCCATCCGGGCGAGCGGCTTCACCGCGCCCATCCGGCGGGACGCTCCGGCGGCGAGGATGACCGCGCAGGTCATCCCACCCCCTGCCCCTCGCCGGCCGGGAGGGAGAGGGGAGCGGGAGGGGCGGCCTGCTCCCGCCCCGCCGCCGCCGCGTGGCGCACCGCGATCAGCTCGGCGCAGATCGAGATGGCGATCTCCTCGGGGGTCTGGGCGCCGATCGCGAGCCCCATCGGGCCGTGGATCGCCTCGACGCGCTCCCGCGGGAAGCCCTTCGCGAGGAGCCGCTCGCGCAAGAGGGCCGCCTTGCGCCGGCTGCCGATGACGCCGAGGTAGCGCCAGGGCCGGGGCAGGCAGGCCTCCACGATCTCTTGGTCGAGGCGGTGGTCGTGGGTGACGACGCAGATCGACGTGCGGGCGTCGAACGGCAGGGCGTCGATCGCGTCGAGGGGCGGCTCGACCTCGATCCGCGCCGCGCCGGGGAACCGCTCGCGGCTCGCCCACTCCGCCCGCTCGTCGACGACGACGACCGAGAAGCCCAGCTCGCCGGCGCGGGCCGAGAGCGGCCGGGCGATGTGGCCGGCGCCGAAGAGGAGGAGCGTCTCGGCGGGCTCGATCGTCTGGAGAAACACGGTGACCCTCCCTCCGCAACACATCCCGAGGTCGCGCGTGAGGTGGGGCGAGAGCAGCCGGCAGCCGCCCTCGGCGAGCATCGCGCGGGCCGTCTCGACGGCGAGCTTCTCGATCGCCCCGCCGCCGATGGTCCCGGCGATCCGGCCTCCCGCCGCGACGGCGAGGCGCGCGCCGGGCTTCTGCGGCACCGAGCCGGCGGAGTCGACGACGGTGCAGAGGACGATCCGCGCCGCGGGGGCGCGCCCGCCGGTCAGCGCGGCGAGCAGCTCGGCGTCCTCCACGGCGCCAGGAGGCTGGGGTGGACTGCGCACGACCGCCGGGGCCCCTCACCCTACCCGCTCCCCCGCTCTGGGAGAGGCTTTGGAACCCGGGGTGATCGTGGGGGTGACCTGGGAACGGCGGCGTCCCGCCGGCGCTCGGCTGGGGGATTCACGTGAAGCGTCCCCGCGGAAGACGCGAGCCACCTACCCCTTCTTCCTGGCGCGCGCCTTCGCCTTCGCCGCCTTCTTCGGCGCGTGGGCCGGCGCGGGACGGTCCGAGGCGAGGCGCGGCCCGGAGACCAGGGTGACGAAGTTGCCGTCCGGGTCGCGGCAGACGGCGACCCGCGCCCCCCCCGCCGCGTGCGGCTCGACGTCGAAGGCCACGCCGAGCGACTTCATGTGGCTCACCTGCCGGTCGACGTCGTCGACCACGAAGGAGAGGCTGATCCGCGGCATCGGCCCGCGCAGCCGTGGGTCGGCCCCCTCGATCCCGAGCCGCAGCTCCCCGATCCGGAAGAAGTCCTCCCCCTTCGTGTGGTCGGGGTCCCCCAGGCCGAGCTTCTCCCGGTAGAAGCGGACGAGCTCGGTCCGCTGGTGCGTGGCATGAACGACGGCTCCGATGGCGGCAATCACGATCGACCTCCTTGGGTGGGCGTCTCCGGGGAGAAAACCGTCCGCGGTTGCCGGAGCGCCTCTCCCCTTCTACCTCGCCGCGGCCAGGTGGATGAAGCGGGGGATCCTCCCTCCGGGAGGGATGACGACGGTCTCGCGGTGGCTGAGGCCCGTGTCGGGGTTCGTGCAGACGAGGACGTGCGGGCCCGGGCTCAACGGGACGGCGGGCAGGGGCGTCTGGCCGACGTAGCGCCCGTCGATCGTCACCCGCGACCAGGGTTCGGTGTTGACGACGAGCGTGCCGGGCGGCCCGCGCGGGCGCGCGGCGGGCCCGGGGCTCGCGGCTCCCGCGGGCG
The DNA here is from genome assembly GCA_021807105.1 of Myxococcales bacterium. GTDB lineage: Bacteria > Myxococcota > Myxococcia > Myxococcales > JAKAPL01 > JAKAPL01. The sequence continues at coordinate 70,716 of JAKAPL010000010.1, forward strand.
GCGCGGCTCGTTCGGTCGGGGCCTCCGGTACCGAGACGGGCTCGGCCATCCCCGCCGCCGCCGCGCTGAATGGGGTGGCGGTCGCCCCCTTGGGCGTCTTGGAGGCGGCGGCGGCGGTGTGGGCCGGCAGCCTCGTGTTTGCGACCATCGGGCTTGCGCTGGGGCAGTGGCTAGACGGCACCAGTGTCACCTACGGGGTGACGTTGGTCTATTTGGGCACCGCGTTTCTCGGAGGGCTGTGGACCCCGGTGCAGGTTTTGCCACGGGTGTTCACGTCCATT
>JAKAPL010000077.1 GCA_021807105.1 Myxococcales bacterium
GTCTCGCCCAGACGGCCGCTGGTCTCGCCCAGACGGCCGCTCGTCTCGCCTAGACGGCCGCTCGTCTCGCCCAGACGGCCGCTCGTCTCGCCCAGACGGCCGCTCGTCTCGCCTAGACGGCCGCTCGTCTCGCCCAGACGGCTGCTCGTCTCGCCCAGACGAGCGCTCAGCAGCCCGTGATCAACGTCCGGCAGGGGCTGATCGCCCGCTCCCCTCCCGTACCGGAGCTCCGACAGCCTGAACCTCGTCGGGGAGGGGTCCCTCGGGAACGGGAACGGCCGCTCTCCGACACGGCGCTTCGCGCCGCCGCCTCGGCGCGCCGGCGACTCAAGCTGCCGCGCAATCGAGCCCATCCCCCGAGCGCCCTCCTGGCTGCGTTTTGGGGGGGCCGCGCGGCGGGAAGAAAGGGTCGAAGGGTCGAAAGGTCAAAATGGCCCCGTCCTCAACGCACACACCGGACCTGGTAGGTGAGGCTCACGCCGAAGTTGTACGTGCTGCCGTTGAAGAAGGCGACGTACCACGCGTAGGACGGATAGCCCGCCACCGGCGAGGACGACCAGAACCAACTTTGAGGCGTGCTCGGGAAAGCGGTCGAATCGATCGTTGGCCCCGGGGCCGCCACCGTGTAGTCCACGAGGGTCGAGAGCTCGTTCACGCTCGGCAGCCGCCAGCCCGTGCCGGCGAGGCTCAAGGAGGCGCAGTACGACAGCGCCTGGCTCCAGGTGTAGGTCCCTCCGGCCACCGCCTGCTCCCAGACGAGCCCGGTCTCCACGTCCTTCACGGTCCCGTCGCCCGGCACCTCATAACGGTACGGCGGGAGGGCGGCGGTCGCGAACCCTCGCACGCAGCGGGCGCGCTCGGCGGCGCTCTCGGCGGTCTGCCAGCTAACGCCAGAGGTATCGACGTACCACGCGTCACCAGGAGTGGCGGCATACGCCGACGACGACCAGAAGGTGGCGGCCGGGGTCCCCGGGAAGGCCGTCGCGTCGATCGCAGGCCCCGGCGAGTACGGCACCGTGAAGTCCACGAGGGAGCGCAGCTCGATCTCCGCCGGCAGCCGCCAGTCGCGGTAGCCCGCGAGCGAGAGGCCGGCGCAGTAGCTCCCCGCGTTCGCCCACGTGCTGCCGCCGTCCGGATCGCCGAGCGGCTGCTGCCACATGAGCCCCGTCACCTCGTCGACGACCACGCCCGGGTCGCTCGTGTCGTACCGGGCCCGGTTCGGCAGCCCCGCGTCCGCCGGGTTCGGCATCGGCCAGTCCGCCCACTGGCCCAGCAGGCAGGCCCCGGCGTTCGCGTCCCACGTCTCGTCGATGGGGCAGCAGCGGCCCTGCGCGCAGACCCCGCAGGTCATGGGCGTCGAGCAGCTAAAGTCCCCCGGGCATGGGCTCGCCGTCCCCGGCGTGCAGCCCCCGTCGCCGTCGCAGGCTCCCCCCGGCGTGAACGTGCTCCCCTCGCAGGAGGGCCAGGACCCGCACGCGGTCTCCGCCCCCGGGTAGAGGCACGCACCCGTCCCGCTCGCGCAGGCCGCCGCCCCGCAGGCCCCCGCGAAGACGCACTCGCGGGCGCAGCAGAAGCCGCCGAGGCACAGCCCCGGGGCCGCGCACGCCGCACCGTCCGAGCAGGCCGCCCCCGCCCCGAGCAGCGTCCCGCCGTCGAACGTCCCCGTAGGCCCCGTCGCGCCCGTCGCGCCCGTCGCGCCCGTGGAGCCCGTCGCGCCCGTCGCCCCGGTGGCCCCCGTCGCCCCGGTCTGGCCGCGCTCGCCCATCGCGCCCGTGGGCCCCGCCGTCCCGTAGCCCGTCGGGCCGGTGACGCCGATCGACCCCTGCGGCCCCACCGGCCCCGTCCCCCCGATCGGCCCTTCGATCGGACAGCCGGCGAGCAGGGCGCACGAGACGGCCATCGCCGTCACGGCGAAAATTCCAGACGACGCGATCTTCGATCTCATCATTGCTCTCCTCCTTCCGCTACCGCGCCGGCAGCCCCATCACGAGCAGCGTCACCCCGCCCGCGACGAGCACGAGCGAGGTCGCGAGCGTGGCCGCGCCGAGCGTCGTAAGGCCCGAGACGTTCGACTTGTACCGCTGCTGATCCGCCGGCGGCGCGACCCGTCCGTTCGCCGCCGCCATCCCCGCCGCGTCGAAGCCCCAGCCCGCGTAGCAGCCCGCGACCGCCCCGCCCGCGAGCAGCGCCGCACCCGTGGCCGCCATCCAGAGCGGCCGGCGCCGCCCCTTACCGACCTTCCCCGCCTCCCTCCCGGAGAGCGCCCCCTCCGGTCGCGCCGCCGCGATCGTCCGCGCCGGTCGCGCCGGGGCGGTCGTCACGAGGACCGGCCGCGCGCGCGCCGCCGTCGCCATCGCCGGGGCGCCGGGCTCTGCCGCCCGCTCCCCGGCCCGGGAGGCCATGGGGGCGCGAGCCGGAGGCGCCGCCGCCTGGGCAGCCTCCGCGTGGACCTTGGCGATGAGCGCGAGCACCTCCGCCCGGTTCGCCGCCCGCGGCTCGTCGCGCAGGTACTCCCGGTAGTACGCCTCCGCCTTCGCGTACTTCCCGAGCGCCCGCTCGCACTGCCCGAGGTTGAAGAGGAGCGCCGGCAGCCCCGACAACAGGTAGGCTTCCGTCGCGTCGGCGAGCGCCCGATCGAGCTGCCCGACGTTGTACTCGCGGATGGACTGGACCGTGAGCGCCCGCGCCCGCGCGAGCGTCTTCGCGGACGGGTGACCCGCCGTGGCGAGGAGCAACGCGAACAGGGCCCCACCCATCAGCCCCTCTTACCACCCGAGGGGGGGGCGGGCAAGGGCCGCGCCTCCCGGGCCGCGCCGGGGCCGCCCGGCAGGCACGCGGCTAACCGCGGTAGAGCCCCTTCTGCCGCACGTACCGCTCGACCGACGCGGGGACGAGGCCGGACGGCGGCAGGCCGCGGGCGATCCGGTCGCGAATCCCGGTCGAGGAGACCTCGGGGAGCGCCGGGCCGCCGCCCGGCTGCTCGGGGAAGCCCCGGCGGTTGACGATCACGACCTGGGCGAGCCGCTCGATCTCGTCCCAGCGCGCCCAGCGGGCCTTCTCGAGGAGGATGTCCGCGCCGACCACGAGGAGCAGGCGGTCTTCGGGCCGGCGCGCGCGCAGGAAACGGAGCAGCTCCACGGTCGTCCCATCGCTCCCCGCCTGCTCGGCCTCGGCTTCGGCGCCGCTCGCGACGACCCGCGGCCCGAACGGACGCACGGCCTCCGCGACCATCGCCAGCCGGTCCGTAAACGGCGCGAGCGGCTTGCCGAACGGGTGGCGCCGGCACGGCACGAGCCAGAGCTCGTCGGGCTCGTGGAGGAGCAGCACCTGCGCCGCGGCCAGCAGGTGGCCGAGGTGCGGGGGATCGAACGAGCCGCCGAGGAGCGCGATCCGCACCGGGGCTTACCCGTAACGGAGGAAGGGCGCCCGCCGGGCGGCGAACGCCCTCTCGTCCTGCTCCCAGCCCGCGGCGATCTCGGCGGCGGGCACGCCCCGCTCGATGGCCCGCCGGATCCGATCCGTCCCGCAGAGCAGGTCGAAGGCCGGGATCCCCTCGACGAACTCATAGCGCTCCGTCCGCCAGCGGAAGCCCTCCGGCCAGAGCCCCCGCGCCGCCGCGACGATCGCGACGCCGGTCGCGAAGGGGCGGTAGGCGCGCCGGTCGGTCACGTGGAGCATCGCCCCGCCGCAGCTCTCGCCCGCGTGCTTGTGGAACGCCGGCGTGAACCAGAGCGGCCGGAAGAGGACGCCAGGGAGCTCCTGCGCCGCGAGCGCCTCGCAGAGCGCGTAGGGCTCGATAAACGGCGCCCCGAAGATCTCGAACGGCCGCGTCGTGCCGCGCCCCTCCGAGAGGTTCGTCCCTTCGAGGAGGCACTGCCCGCCGTAGCAGAGGGCCGTCTCGAGCGCCGGCATGTTCGGCGAGGGCGGGATCCAGCAGAGCCCGGTCTCGTCGTGGAACATCGACCGCCGCCAGCCCTCCATCGCCACCACGTGCAGCTCCACGTCGAGGCCCCGCTCGCGGACGAAGAGCGCGGCCAGCTCTCCCAGGGTCATCCCATGGCGCACGGGCAGCGGGTGCAGGCCGACGAAGCTCGCGAAACCCTCCGCGACGAGGTTCCCCTCGATCGTCACGCCGCCGATCGGGTTCGGCCGATCGAGCACCCAGACCGGCAGCCGCGCCTCCCCCGCCGCCTCCAGGCAGAGGAGCATCGTGTAGATGAACGTGTAGTAGCGGCTCCCCACGTCCTGCAGATCGACGACGAGCGCGTCGAGGCCGGAGAGGCTCTCGGGCGACGGGCGGAGCGAGGCGATGCTCGCGCCGTAGAGGCTCACGACCGGCACGCCCGTCCGCGCGTCGCGCTCCGTCCCCTCGACGCTCGCCATGTCCTGCGCCGCGCCCCGGACGCCGTGCTCGGGCCCGAACAGGCGCGCGAGCGTCACGCCGGCCCCGCCCGCCAGCAGATCGGCGAGGTGGGCGAGCCGCCGGTCGACGCTCGCGGGGTTGCAGACGACCCCGACCCGCATCCCCGAGAGCGGCCGGAAGCCCTCCGCGGCGAGGACGTCGATCCCCGCGCGGACTCCGCCGTCAGCGGCGCGGCGGGGCGAGGTCGAAGTTGAAGACATACTTCGCGTCGGCCTTGGGGAACTTCGCGTCGTGGGCGTTCCAGTACAGGTTCGCCGCCAGCACGCCGTCGCCGATCGAGTCGTCGAGCAGCTCCTCCTGCTCGACCCTCCCGTCCTTCTTGACGACGACCCGCAGCCGCAGCCGCCCGGCGAGCGCCGGCTTCTCCTTCAGGAGCTGCTTGTAGAGCGCGAAGAGTGCGTTGCGCAGCGCGTCGTTGATCTGCACGACGCTCCCCGAGAAGGGCTTCCCCGAAAGGTGCGCCCGCGCCTCCAGCGCGGAGAGCTCGGCGCGCGCGTCCGGCCGCTCTCCGGCGACCTCGCGGTAGGACTCGATGGCGTCGGAGAGCGCCCCCGCCTTCGCCTGGAGCTTGGCGATGGCGAGCCGCACCTCGACGTCCTTGGGGGCGAGCCGCGCCGCCTGGACGTCGTCGTGCATCGCGCCCTTGTCGTCGCCGGCCGCCTCGTCGAGATCCCCGAGCCGCTTCCAGGAGGCGGCGTCCGGCTTCGCGGCGACCAGCTCCTCGAGCACGCGCTTCTCGTCGGCCGTCTTCCCCGCCGCGCGGTAGGTCTTGGCGAGCAGCGCGAGCACGTCGGGATCGTGCGCGCCCCCCTTGGCCGCCTCCTCGAAGTCGCGCGCCGCCCCCGCGAGGTCGCCGGACTTCGCCCGCAGCCGCCCCGATTCGAGCCACAGCGCCGTGTCGGCCGGCGCGAGCCGGTGCAAGGCGTCCAGATCCTCGAGCACCGCCGCCGTCTTCCCCTCCGCCCGGTCGAGGTCGGCGAGCCCGCGGACGGCGGCGAAGTCCTCGGGCCACGCCTTGCGCGCGCGATCGTAGAAGCCGCGCGCCGCGGTAAGCTCCCCCCCCGCGCGCGCCGCCTCGGCGAGCACGTCGAGCGCGAAGGGGTCCTCGGGGCGCAGGGCGAGCGCCTTCTGCGCGTCGACCCGCGCCGCCTCGGACTGCCCGTAAGCGAGGTCGAGCCGCGCCCGGAGGACATCGGCCTCGGCGATCGACGGATCGCGGGCCAGGGCGCGGCCGAGCGCGGCGGACGCCTGATCCAGCGTCTTCCATTCGAGATAGATGGCGGCCATCCCCACGTCCGCCCAGGCGAACGGATGATCCGGGTCGTCCAGCGCGTGGAGCTTCTTCCACGCGATCTGCCGGTCCGACTGGGCCCAGGCGAACAGGAGCCTGCCGGCGCGATCGGTTCGCTTCGCATACTGCGCCGCGGCCTTGGCGCCCTCGTCACGCCTGTGCGCGGCGGCGATCCCCGGCAAGGCCGCCTCGATCGACTGGCTCTCGGCGCTCTCGCCCGCCGAGGTCGCGGCCGGGGTCGGGCTCGTGGTCGCGCAGGCCGTGGCGAGGGCGACCAGGATCATGCCGAGGGCGGGCGAGCGCCGGGCGCTCCGAAGTAGTCTCCTGGACATGGCCGGCTAGCGTACCACCGGAGCGGTCGCGGGCAAAGCGCGCGACCGGCGCGGCGGCCGCGCGGCTCAGCCCGTCTTATTCACGGTCCGGCTGCTGCGGCGTCCGATCCCGCGCCTGCGAAGGGCGTGCTCGCTCCTTCCTCCTGCGGCGTGCTTTACGCACGCCTCGTCAGTCGTCGCTGCGCTTGCCCTTCTCGGCTGCGGTCTCGAACGCCTCGCTACGCCGTACCGTGAATAAGACGGGCTCATTCGTAGCTTCGCAGCTTCCGCCAGAGCGTGTTGCGGCCGATGCCGAGCACCCGCGCGGCGCTCGCCGGCGAGCCGTCGCAGGCGGAGAGGACCTTCAGGATGTGCTCGCGCTCGACCTCGGCGAGGCTGCGGAGGACGGGCGCCCCGGCCAGGGCTGCCCGCGCGGCGGGGAGGCCGCCGATCAGGTCCTCGGGGAGATCCTCGGGGCGGATGACGCCGCCCTCGCACAGGGCCAGGCCGTGCTGGATCGCCCCAGAGAGCTCGCGGACGTTGCCCGGCCAAGCGTAGGCGAGGAGGATGGACTGGGCGCCGGACGAGAGCCGCGGCGCCGGGCTCCCCGCCTCGGCGATGATCTGTTCGGCGAGCGGCAGGATGTCCTCGCGGCGCTCCCGAAGCGGCGGGACCCGCAGACTCAAGACCCGCAGCCGATAGAAGAGGTCCTCGCGGAACAGGCCGCGCCGCACGCGATCGGCGAGGTCCTGGTGGCTCGCGCAGATGACGCGGACGTGGACGGTCACCGGGCGGGTCTCGCCCAGCCGGCGGACCTCGCCGTCCTGGAGCGCGCGCAGGAGCTTGGCCTGGATGGCCGGCGCCATCTCGGCGATCTCGTCGAGGAAGAGCGTGCCGCCCTCGGCGGCCTGGAAGAGTCCCTCCTTGGCGTCGGTGGCGCCCGTGAAGGCGCCGCGCGCATGGCCGAACAGCTCGGATTCGAGGAGGTCCGGCGGCAGGGCCGCGACGTTGACGGCGACGAACGGCCGGGCGCCGCGCCGGCTGCTGCCGTGGAGGACGCGGGCCACGATCTCCTTGCCGGTGCCGCTCTCGCCTTGGAGGACCAGCGGCGCCGCGCTGTCCACGAAGCGGGCGGCGCGCCGGAGGCAGGCCTGCATGGCCGGGCTTCGCGCGACCAGCTCCCGCGTCTGCTCGCGGGTGGCGAGGGTCCCGGAGAGGCCACAGACCGGGCAGCGCTCCGCGTGGACGTCGTGGACGATCGGCAACGGGACGCGGGAACGTTCCACGGGTTCCAGTATGGAACTGGCGCGGGGGGCCGTCAATGCGATCTCCCTCTGTTTCTTCGATGGCACCGATCTTGAGTAAGCGCAGGGGCATGGATCATCGAATCCTGTCCATCGCGGGCGGCGGGACCGCCGTCCGGCTCCATCCCACCGGCAAGGGCGCGGCGGACGCGCCGCTCGCCCTGCTGCGCGCCTGCCACGAGCGGATCCGGCTCTTCACCTCCATGGCCGTCCAGATCGCCGGGGCCGCCGCCGTCACCGAGCAGGTCTCGCAGGCCGCCGTGGCGGCGAAGCGCTACTTCTTCGAGGCGCTGCCCAAGCACGTGGCCGACGAGGAGGAATCGCTCCAACCGAGGCTCGCCCTCCTCGGTTCGCTCGCCTCGCCGCTCTCCGAGGTGGTCCGGCAGCATCGCGAGCTGGAGGACGTCCTCGACCGGCTGGAGGTCTTCTGGAGGAGGATCGCGAGCGGCGAGAGCCCCGGCGCGCCGCTCCCCGCGCTGACGGGGCGGATGGCCCAGCTCTGGGACGCCCATCTCGCGATCGAGGAGCAGGACGTCTTCCCCGCGGTGCAGCGGCTCGACCCCGACGAGCGCGGCGCCATCTGGCAGGAGATGCGGGCCCGCCGCGCGCGGACGGAAGTCGCCTCCGCGAAGGGAGGTTGAGCCGATGATGAAACCGATCGTCCTTTTCGCCCTGCTCGCCGGCCTGCCCGTCCTCCCGGCGCACGCCGACGAGCTGCCCGCCGAGTGGAACCTGGCGGGCCAGGCCGCGACCTGCGGCGCGCGGCCCACCGCGCGGACGTTCACCTTGATGGCGCGCGAGAAGATCGTGCCCATCGGCATGGGTTTCTCGGCCGACCAGATGGTCTACGAGGGGGCGGGCGCGCCGGCACTCCTGGAGGCGTGCGCCGGCGACACGGTCACCTTCATCCTCCACGACACGGGCAAGATGGCCCACGGCCTGGACGTCCACGCCTTCTTCATCTCTCCCGAGCACTTCGGGCCGGTCAACGAGGGCGGCACGCTCACCTACACGCGGAAGGTCACCCTCCCGGGCGCCTTCTTCTTCCACTGCGCGAGCGGACCGATCACCGACGTGCACATCAAGTCGGGCATGGTCGGGGCCCTGATCGTCTACCCGCGCGAGGGGCTCCGGCCGGCCAAGGAGATCGCCGTGTTGCAGGGCGGCTTCTTCGGCGAGCCGGACCCGCACGGCCTGATCGAGCCCGAGACGAACCGGATCATGCGCAACGATCCGTTCATCCTCGCCTTCAACGGCCGGCTGGAGCACGATCCGGTCCACGTCCAGCCCCACCAGCTCGTCCGCGTCTGGTTCGTCAACGCCGGCCCGGGGACCTCGTCCGTCCACGTGATTGGGACCATCCTCGAGCGCTTCTACGCGAGCGGCAACCCGGAGAACGTCGAGCGCGACGTGCAGACGGGCCTCGTCCCGGCGGGCGGCGGGGCGGCCTTCGAGCTGCGGCTGCCCGAGCCGGGCACCTACCCGCTCGTCGATCACGACAACCTCCGCTTCCTCCCCTTCGGCATGGCCATCCCGCTGGTGGCCGACTGACCCATGGCCCCGATCACGCCGGCGGACAACGTCCGCGAGATCCTCGCCCGCCACCCGGAGACCGCCGCCGTCTTCGAGCGGCACGGCCTCACCGGCTGCGGCGGCAGCGCGGGGCCCGACGAGCGGCTGGACCTGTTCGCCGCGGTCCACCGGGTCGACGTCACGAAGCTGATCGCCGAGCTCTCCGCGGCGGTGGGCGGACCCGCGGCCGCGGCCGCCTCCGCGACCCCGGATCCCGCGGCGCGGCTCTGGCGCCGGTTCGTCTGGGCGGCCCTGATCTCCACCCTCACCCTCGGCGCGACCTTCGGCGCCTACAACCTGCTCGTCATCCACCTCGCCCTGGGGACGCTGCCGCCCGAGCACAACTGGGCGCACGCCTCGTCCCAGCTCTTCGGCTTCGTCCTCCTCTTCCTCATGGGCGTCGCCTACCACGCGCTGCCGCGCTTCCTCGGCACGCCGATTTTCTCCCTGCCGGCCGCCCGGGCGAGCTTCCTCCTCGCGCTCGCGGGGCTCCTCGCGCGCGTCTACGGCCAGTTCGGAGCCTTCCTGCCGGGGACCGCGCCCTGCCTCGCGGCGGGCTCGGCCCTGCTCCTCGCCGCCATCGCGGTCTTCGCCGCCGTCCTCGCCGCGACCTGGCGCGCCTCGCGGGCGAAGCTCGAGCCGTTTCATGCCTTCCTCGCCGCCGGCCTCGCCGGCTGGCTCGCCGCCGCGGGGTTGCTCGTGGCCGAGGGCGTCGCGGCGCTGTCGGCGAAAAGCTCCTCCGCCGCCGCGCCCTTCCACGAGGCGCTCTACGCGTGCGCGCTCTTCGGCGGCATCCTCCCGTTCATCGAGGGGATGCTCCTGCGAGCCGGCCCGGTCTTCCTCGGCCTGCGCGAGCCCTCCCGGCGCGCGGCGTACATGACCCTCGCGCTCGGGGCGGCGGGCGCCGCGCTCACCGCCGCGGGCGCGCTGCGCCTGGACCGGACGCTCGACGCGGGGCTCCTGCTGCTGGCCGCCGCGACGGCCGCGTTCCTCACGGTCACGCGGGCGTTCACCTCCCAGCCGCAGGAGGCCGGAGACCGCGACCGCGCGCTCGCCCGGATCCTCCGCCAGGCGTTCTTCTGGCTCGCGGTCTTTGCCCTCCTCGCGACCGGCTACGCCGTCGCGGAGCTGTCCGGTCTCACCCCGTCGAACCTCATCTTCGACGGGCTCCGCCACGCCTTCGCGCTCGGCTTCGTGACCCTCGCGATCTTCGGGATGGCCGGCCGGATCCTCCCCGTCTTCGCCGGCGTCCCCTTGCGGCGGCCGGCGCTGCTCTCCTCTGGTGCGGTCCTCGTCAGCCTCGGCCTCGCGCTGCGTGAGCTGGAGGTCGTCGCCGCCCTCGGCGCCCCTTCGCTCCTCTCCATCTCCGCCTTCTCGGGCCTCGTCGCGGCGACCGGCGTCACGCTCGCCGCGACATCGATCCTCGCGACGCTTCGCGCCCCGGAAGAGGTCGCCGACGCGCCGCGCGAGGAGGCGGAGATCGGGCCTGGCGCCAATGTCCACGCGCTCCTCGCCGCCCACCCGGAGGCGCTCGCGGTCCTCGTCGGCGCGGGCTTCACCCAGCTCGCCAACCCGGCCGCCCGCGCCACCTTCGCGCGCCTCGTGACCCTCGGCCAGGCGTGCCGCATGCATGGCCGGGACGCCGAGGCCCTCACCACCCAGCTCCGTGACGCCTGCGCCCGCGAGCACCTCGCGCCCGCCCCCGAGCCCACCCGCGCCCCCGCCCCCGAGCTCCCGCTCTCCTCCCTCTCCCGCCCCGTCACCCGCGAGAGCGTCCTCGACGTCCTTCGCCACGTCTTCGACCCCGAGCTGGGCGTCAACGTCGTGGATCTCGGCCTCATCTATGACGTGGACGTCCGGGATGATCGTGCGGTCCGCGTCCGCATGACCCTCACCTCCCCCCACTGCCCCGCCGGCCAGTACCTCGCCGCCGAGGTCGACGAGTACGTCCGCGCCCTTCCCGGCGCGGGCGAGGTGGCGGTGGAGCTCACCTTCGAGCCACCCTGGTCGCCGCAGCGGATGGCTCCCGAAGCCCGGACCGCGCTCGGTCTGGCATAACCCGAAGCCCCCTAAGGAGAACCCGTGACCGAAGAGATCCTCGACATCCGCCCCGTCGCCCCGCCCGAGAAGCACCCGACGATCTTCCGGAGGCTCGACGCGCTCGCGCCCGGCGACGCGCTCCTGCTCGTCAACGACCACGACCCGCGCCCGCTCCGCTATCAGCTCGACATCGAGCGCCCCGGCCGATTCGAGTGGGACTACCTCGCCGCGGGTCCGGTGGAGTGGAAGGTGCGGATCACGCGGACCGATTCGATCTCCTGAACCCTCGTCGCCGGGGACGCCTCGCCGCCGCAGCCGCGACCGCGGGTCGAGACTCGCCCGCGTCTCCATGAAAAAGGACGAACGGGAACTCCCTCTCCCCTGCCTGACGGGGGAGAGGGCAGGCGCCGCGGGGTTCCCCGCGAAAACCGCCTCCTACAGCCGATAGGCGAGGCCGACGCCGAGCTGGGGGATGAAGCCGATCGGGACGTCGAACGAGTTCGCGACGAAGAAGACCTTGACATCGAGCTGGTTGTTCGGCGTCCACATCAAGTCCACCCGCCCGTACAGGTCGTCCTGGTTCGCGAGCCCCTGGATCTGCAGCGGGTAAGCCCCGAGCAGGTCATAGACATAGCCGAGGGTCCCCTGGACCGAGACCAAATCGAGCGGGCTCCACTGGATGTCGACGCTCATCGGCACCAACTCGGCCGACTCGATGTTCCCCGTGGGAATCGGCCCCTGTCCGTTCGTGTAGTCGCCCCCCGAGACCGACACCAGGTAGCCGACGTGTCCCTCCACCGCCAGGTGGCGCGGGAGCCGATCGCGCAGATCGACGGTCACGCCCGGCCGCAGGTAGGGGTACGGGTAGGTGTCGCCGGCGATCGGCGCGTAGGCGAGGTCGTGGAGCTGGAGCCGGACCGCCATGCCCGGGATGTAGTCGGCGTCCTCGGCCACGATGTAGCGAACGCCGAGCAGGTCCACCTCGAGTTGGTCGGTGACGCCGTACCGGACCGAGGGCGTCTCGGCCCCGCCCTCGCGGAAGAAGTACGAGCCGTCGATGGCCCCTTCGGCGAGACCCCGGCCGATCGCGAGCGGCCGGTCGGCGAGGCGCTGCGGATACGCCGCGAGCGCCTGCGCGGGCGTGAGCGTCTGTTGCGCCTCCTGCGCACGGGCGGCCAGGGCCGAGAGCCCCGCGAGCATCACGATCAGGGTCCTGCGCATCGTCTCGTCCTCCGTCTCCGGCGATCAGGCCGGTAGAATCGTCCCTCCGCCGATCAGCTCGTCGTCCCGGTAGAAGACCGCCGCCTGCCCCGGCGCGGGCGCGCGCACCGGCCTCTCGAACCGCACGTGAACGCGCTCCCCGGGGAGCGGCGTCACCATCGCCGCCTCGCCCGGGTGCCGGTAGCGGACCCGGACGACCGCCGCGAACGAGCGCGCCGGCGGGCCCGCGGGCCAACTCGCCGCCGCGACCGTCACCTCTTCGCGCCCGAGATCCTCCTCGCGGGCGACCTCGACCGCCCCGCGCTCCGGATCCATCCGGCGGACGAACGTCGGCCGCCCGCCGACCACCGGCAGCCCGTGCCGCTGGCCGACCGTGTAACGGTGGAGGCCGCGGTGCTCCCCGAGCCGCTCCCCCGCCGCGTTCACGAACGGGCCGCGCGCGGGCGCGCCGCCCGCCCGCGCCTCGACGAAAGCCGCGTAGTCGCCGCCGGTGAAGCAGAGCTCCTGGGAGTCCGGCTTGTCCGCGACCGGCAGGCCGCGACGCGCCGCCTCGGCGCGCACCTCGTCCTTGGTCATCTCCCCCAGGGGGAAGTCGACGGCGGCGAGCGCCTCCTGGGAGAGCCCATACAGGAAGTAGCTCTGATCCCGGGCCGCGTCGGCCGCGCGCAAGAGCCGGAAGCGGCCGCCCGCGTCCCGCCGGACACGCGCGTAATGGCCGGTGACGAGCCGCGCGCCGAGGGCGCGGGCCCGGCGCAGCAGGTGGCCGAACTTGAGCCACGTGTTGCAGGCCGCGCACGGCAGCGGCGTCTCGCCGCGCAGGTAGGCGGCGACGAAGGGCGCGACGACGTGGCGCTCGAAACGGTCCTCGGCGGCGATTACGTAGAACGGGATGGCCAGCCGGCGGGCCACGGCCCGGGCGTCGGCGATGTCCTCGGGCGCGCAGCAGGATCCGTGGCGCCCGGAGGCGCGGGCGCCGCCCGGGTGGAGGCGCAGCGTCATCCCCGCGACCTCGGCGCCCGTGTCCCGGGCGAGCGCGGCCGCGACGGCCGAATCGACGCCTCCGGAGAGCGCGGCGACGGCGCGTGTTTGGGCAGGGATCACCGGCGCTTCCCGTACCGCGAACACGCGGCAAGGGTCAAGGGCGAGCCCTTCCGCTGTCGTTGCTCAGCAACTCTGCACCCTCGAACTGTTCAGGGATTCTGCACCCTGAGAGAGCGCATCAAGCCGCCGCTGGAATGACGGTATGGGGGGCAGTCTACCTCAAGGCAGGTTCCTGGCGGGGCGGCGGGGGCGGAAGGGGGGCGCGGGGGAACCAGGGGCATTAGCGCTAACCTAACTTTAGGAGTGCTTGAAGGCCCCACTGCGCCCGCGCGCGGCGGGGGGCCTGGTGACGACCGCGGCGGAGTTGTTCGCGTAGTCCCCTCGTTCGGTGGGGGCGGGAGCGGACACCCCGGTTGGCCGGAGGGCTGGACCGGCGGACGACGAGGCCCCCTTAAACGGGAGAGAGGCCATCGGTTTCGACTCGTCGCTGGCGAAGTGATCTGCGGGCTTCCCGCGAGGAAGGGGCCATCACCGGGTTCGGCCGCAGGGGGCGGGAACGTCCTTATACCAAAGCGGGGGTGGCTCCTCCGCGCCCGGCGCCCCGCTACGTCCCCGACGCGTCCAGAGGCAGCCGGAGCGCCACCCGCGTGCCCTCGAAGAGGTGGGCGGGGGCGAGGGGCTGGAGGCTCGGCGGGCTTTCGGCGATCAGCTCGCCGCCGTGCGCCTCGGCGATGCGGCGCGCGATCGGCAGACCCAGCCCCGCCCCCGGCTTGCGCGCCGGGTAGGCCGCCGCGGCGTGCTGGAAGGGCCGGGAGAGCCGGTCCAGCGCACCGGCGTCCATGCCCGCGCCCTGGTCGAAGACGGACAGCTCGACGCGGCCGCCTCGCGGCGCCAGCTCCACGAGGAGCACCCCGCCATGGGGCGAGAACTTCAAGGCGTTGTCGAGAAGGTTCCCGATCGCCCGCCGCAGCTTCACCTCGTCCGCATGGATCACGAGGCTCGCGGGGAGGATCTCCTCGATCGAGAGCCGCTTCGCCCGCGCCCGGGGACGGACCGCCGAGAGACACTGCGAGAAGAGCGCCGCGAGGTCCACCGGCCTGCGGTGCAGGTCGGAGCGGCCGGCCTCGAGATCCGCGAAATCGACGAGGTTGTCGATGATCTGCGAGAGGTGGTCGGCGCTCTGGCCCACCGACTGGAGGACGCGCGTCTGCTGCTCGGTGAGCGGCCCGAGCTTGCCCGAGAGCAGGATCTTCACGTAGCCCACGATCGGCGTCAGCGGCGTGGAGAGTTCGTGGGCGACGCTGTGGAGGAACGCGGTCTGCTCGCCTGTAGGCGGCCAATCCCCGCTTTCGCCCTCCATGCTCTTCCTTCCCTCGCTCATGGGAACCCGATTCGACGCCGCGCCTGAGGCAGGATAGGAGGGCGGGATCGCGGGGGGAAGGCCCGGGATGGAGCACAGCTTATCCACATTCCGAGGCGGAGCCCCCAGACGCCGGCGATGGACCGCCAACCGACCGAACTTACAGCTAGTTTCCCCCCCTGACGTCGTGGCCAACCGACGCAGGACGGATGCCCTGTCAATAACCCTGTGGACAAGTGGCCCCGGCGCGACTCGAACGCGCGGCCTACTGTTTAGGAAACAGTTGCTCTATCCGCCTGAGCTACGGGGCCCGTTCCCGACCGGCGCCTCGCGAGCCGGCCGCCTTGTAGATCCTCCCGCCGGCCCCGTCAAGTCCTATTCATCGCTCGCTGGACGGCGCCCGCCGGTGCTACGCTCCCAACCGTGAAGAAGCCGCCCGCGCTCCTCGCCGCCCTCCTCCTCACGTCCAGACCGGCCACGGCGTTCGTCCGGACGAAGACCTCGGATGGCCGTTACTTCCTCTGGTGGCCGTCGCGTCAGGTTCCCTTCCGCCTCCAGGCCGACTGCGCGCTGCGGCCGGAGCCGGACGGCGGGATCGACGAGGGTTCGCTCCCGCCAGAGGCCGCCGACGCCGGCGAGGACGCGGGCGGCTACCGTTCGGCCTGTGAAGACGCGGTCCTCGCATCGTTTGCCGCGTGGCAGAACGCCGGCGCCCCCGACGCGGGCGGGCCGGGCTGCACCGACCTCGCGCTCCTCTTCACCGGTGAGACAAACGAGCGCGAGGTGGGCATCGACCTCGACGCCGGAGCCCCGAACGGCAACCTCGTCCTCTTCCAGCCCCGGCTCTGCGACGCCGTCGTCCCCCAGGACGATCCTTGTTGGGCGACCGACTCCTGCGACGGGCCGTACGGCTGCTTCTCGAAGGGGGCCGAGGTCCTCGCCCTCACCACGACGACCTACGACCAGAGCGACGGAGCGCTCGTGGATGCGGACATCGAGGTGAACGACGCGCCGCCGGACGAGGGCGGCTTCGACTTCTCCGCCGAGCCCAGGAGCCCTCTCCCCGGCACGATGGACGTCGAGGACACGATCACCCACGAGGCCGGCCACTTCCTCGGTCTCGCCCACAACTGCGGCGAGCCCGGCGCGCCGGCCTGCACGCCGACGCTCGCGGCCGGGGTCATGTACTTCGCCGCCGAGCCGGGCGAGACGGTGAAGCGGACCCTCAAGCCCGACGACATCGCGGGCGTCTGCCACATCTACCCGCGGGGCAGGAGCACGGCCGTCGTGAACCTCTTCGACATGGCCGGGAGCGACCGCGTCGAGGTCGACGGCTGCGGGACGCCCGGGGCGGCCGCCCTCGGGCCGCCGGCGCTCCTTGTCCTCCTCCTGCTCCGCCGCCGGCCGAAGCAGCCCGTCGCGTGAAGCCGGGGAGTCGCCTCGATCAGGCGACCTCCCCAGGAAGTTCAGCGCCCATGATCCCGTCTGATTCACGGGACGGCGCAGCGAGCCGTTCGAGACCGCAGCCGAGAAGGGCGGGCGAGAGCGACGAGGCGCCGTGAAGTACCCAGGGCGCCGCCGTTCACCGCCTGGGAGTCCAGACCTTGACTGACCCCGTCTTATTCACGGTCCGGCTGCTGCGGCGTCCGATTCCGCGCCTCCCGAAGGGGGGGCTTGCCACCCCTACAACGACATGGGGGGGTGTGCTCGCTCCTTCCTCCTCGCGGGGGGCTTGCCACCCTCCAAACGACTTGGGGGGAGGTGCTTTACGCACGCCTCGTCGGTCGTTGCTCTCGCTTGCCCTTCTCGGCTGCGGTCTCGAACGCCTCGCTACGCCGTACCGTGAATAAGACGGGCTGACAGGGCCTCGGGCAAGTCATGGGCTTCGCTGGGATCGGGTGCGTGGGGAGTGCGGACCTAAACCTGTCCGCTCTTTTCGTCGTCCGCGCGACGCTGGCGGGACGGCCGATGCCGGATCGGAGCGCGGCCATGCATGGCCGCGCTGCGGGACCACCCGTCACACCCTCGCGGCGGAGATCGCGGAGGCGACCGGCGCGCGCTCGACTTCACGGTCGCGCAACTAGGAGACTGGTGTTAAATGGGTGCCGTCGCGAGAAAGCCGATACCTAAGGCGAGACGGACGCCCGAGGAGTGAGCAGCATCAAACGTACTCTTTGCAGTACGTGGAGCAGTGAAGCGACGAGGCCGCCCGTCGCAGCGAAGGGTTCGGCTTTCGCAGCAGGCAGCCATGTAACGCGAGCCTCCTAGACCGCGCGAGTCCGCCGCGCACTTGACGACCGCGCGGGCGCGAGTAAACCGCGGGCATGCTCCTCCCCGACCTCCCCCCCGAACCCTACCGCATCCGTAGCGTCGAACGCATCCGCCTCTTGCCCCGCGAGGAGCGGCTGCGCCTCCTGCGCGAGGCGGGCTACAACCTCTTCCGGGTGAGGGCGCGCGACGTCTTCATCGATCTCCTCACCGACTCGGGCACCGGCGCGATGAGCGACCGGCAGTGGGCGGCGCTGATGGCGGCGGACGAGAGCTACGCGAGCAGCGAGAGCTGGTTCCGGTTCGAGGCCGCGGTCCGCGAGGTCACCGGCTTTCCCGAGGTCATCCCCACCCATCAGGGGCGCGCGGCGGAGCGGCTCCTCTTCGAGACCATCCTGAAAAAGGACGACGTGGTGGTGTCCAACGCCCTGTTCGACACCACGCGCGCGAACGTCGAGCGGCTCGGGGCGCACGGGATCGATCTCCCGGACCCCGCTGCGCTCGCCCCCCTGGACGAGTCGCCGCTCAAGGGCGGCGTCCAGCTCGACGCGCTCGAGAAGACCCTCGTCGCCCAGCCGCGGACCCGTGCGATCGTCCTCACCGCGACGGCGAACTCGCTCGGCGGCCATCCGGTGCCGCTCGCCAACGTCGCGGCCGCCGCGCGGATCGCGCGGCGCGCGGGCGTGCCGCTCTTCATCGACGCGGCCCGCTTCGCCCAGAACGCGGGGCTGCTCGCCCGACGCGACCCGGCCTGCGAGGGGTGGTCGCCGGCGAAGATCGCTCGCGCGATCTTCGACCTCGCCGACGGCTGCCTCGTCTCCGCGAAGAAGGACGGCCTCGGCCACATCGGCGGCTTCCTCGCCCTGCGCGATCCCGCGCTCGCCGAGCGCGTCCGCGCCGGTCTCGTGGCCACCGAGGGCTTCACGACCTACGGCGGCCTCGCCGGACGCGACCTCGACGCGATCGCCATCGGCCTGCGCGAGGCGCTCGACGAGACGCTGCTCGCCGCGCGGCTCGACCAGGTCGCCGCACTCCACGCGCAGCTTCGCGCGGCCGGCGTCGCCGTCGTCTCGCCGGCCGGCGGCCACGCGGTCTACGTGGACGCGGGGAGGCTCCTGCCGCACGTCCCGCGCGCGCGCTTCCCGGGCCACGCCGTCGCCTGCGCCGCGTACGAGGAGGGCGGCGTGCGCGGCTGCGAGGTCGGCTCGCTCATGTTCCCCGAACCCGTCCCCGGCCAGCTCGAGCTGACGCGGCTCGCGATCCCCTGGCGAACATACACCGCCTCGCACCTCGCGCACGTCGCCCGGACGCTCGGAGAGATCGCGGCCGGCCGCGAGAAACTCTCCGGCTACCGGATCGTCTCCGCCCCCGCCGCCCTCCGCCACTTCCGCGCGGTCCTCGCGCCCGCCTGACCGGGCGATCGCCCCCGCGCGCCGCCGCGGCGGCGTCAGATGAAGAGGATCTGCGCGCCCGCGGCCTTGTCGAAGAACTCCATCGCGGTGAGGACGCCCTCGACCTGCGGGACGAGGTCCTCCTTCTTCAGCTTGAACATGTCCATCGCCAGGCCGCAGGCGTACAGGTGCGCCCCGGCATCCAAGAGGATCTGGAGGAACTCCGAGACCGGGGGGATGTCGAGCTTCTTCATCTCCTTCTGCATCATCCGGGTCGCCATCGCCTCCATGCCCGGGAGGCCACCGATCATCGTCGGCATCCCCAGCGACGGGTTGCCGACGGTGGAGACGTGGAGCTTGTCCACCTTCGTCTTGGTGATGATGTCGAGGCCCCAGAAGGTGAAGAAGACCCTCGCCTCCATCCCCCCCATCCGTGCCGCGTTCGCGAGGATGAGGCCGGGGTACGCCATGTCGAGCGTCCCCTTGGAGCAGATGATCGCGACCTTGCGCGGCGCCGCCTCGGCGTCGGGCGGAGGGAGGGCGCCCTCCGGCTTCTGGAACACGATGGCCATGACAGCCTCCTACAGGCAGCTCTTCGGCTTCGGCAGGCCGGCGATCCGCGCCGCCAGCTTGCCCGGGCCTTTGGGGAACAGCCGGTACAGATCCTTCATCGGGACGCCCGAGAGCAGGCCGATCCGCCGCACGTTCGGCGACTGCCCCTGCCGCGCGAAGTC